>NZ_RZRP01000781.1:0-2969 GCF_003997795.1 Mesorhizobium sp. M7A.F.Ca.US.005.03.2.1
GATCAGCGCCGCACCAACGCAATCCTTCCCGGGGTTTCGACGTCGCGCATATGCGGTGGGCGGACGGAAAGATGAGAGGGCCGACCATCGAGTCCATGACATTCCGCTGCGGGTTCTCGGCGCCGAGCGAGCTTCAGCCTAGTCGCGAAGATGTCCGCTCGTGAGAAGAGGCGATGAGCCGTGGCGATGACCGGCATGGGGCGCAAATCAGACCCTCCTCCCGGTCGAATCCAACAGCGGCTTTTGGCCTTCTTAGAATTACGGTGACAGTGTACTTTTTAGAATTACGGTGACAGTGCACCTTTTACCCTGCCATGTGTCCGCCTATCCCCCCGCCAGCCGCGGCAGCAAAAAAATCTCCGCCCCCTCCGGCAGCTTTTTCGACCACGTATCCCTATAGATCGTCCCGTCGATCGCAACCGCGATGCCCTTGTCGATCAAGGGCTCGAGGCCGGGATACTGTTCAGCCAGCTTCCTGAACAGCTCCCTTATGTCCTTGGCCTCGATCTCGACCTTGCTGTTGCCTCCGGCGGTCGCGGCGAGCGAGCCCCAGAGCGTTACTTCGACCATTCCCGTTCCGCCTCGATCGCCGCCAGGATGCGCGGCGGCGACATCGGGATGTGCGTCATGCGCACGCCCGCGGCGTTCGACACCGCATTGGCGATCGCCGCCAGCGGCGGCACGATCGACGTCTCGCCGACGCCGCGCACCCCGTAGGGGTGGTTGGGGTTGGGGATTTCGAGGATCTGCGTGTCGATCATCGGCAGGTCCGAGCAGACCGGGATGCGGTAGTCGAGGAAGCCGGCGTTCTGCAGCCGCCCGTCCTTGCCGTAGATATACTCCTCGTTGAGCGCCCAGCCGATGCCTTGCGCGGCACCGCCCTGGTACTGGCCCTCGACATAGGTCGGGTGCACCGCCTTGCCGGCATCCTGTACGACCGTGTAGCGGACGACCCTGGCAGCGCCGGTCTCGGGATCGACCTCGATATCGCAGATATGGGTGGCGAAGGAGACGCCGGCGCCATCGGCGACGAGCTCGCTGTGGCCGGCGATCGGCCCGCCAGTCTTGCCCGACTCGACCGCGATCTCCTTCAGCGACAGCTTGCCGAGATTGCCGTGCTTCTCGCCCTTGGCGATCGCGTGGCCCTTTTCCCAGACCACGTCGTCGACGGCAATGTCCCACATCTGCGCGGCGCGCTCGCGCAGGATCTTGATCGCGTTGCGAGCGGCCGAAATCGTTGCCATGGAAGAGGAGAAGGTGCCGCGGCTGCCGTCCGTCATGTCGTTGTAGCCGAGGCTGGACGTGTCGGCGACGATCGCCTTGACCTGGGAATAGTCGATGCCGAGTTCCTCCGCCGCCACCAGCGACAGCGACGCGCGCGAACCACCGACGTCGACCGTGCCGACGGCAAGCGAGACCGAGCCGTCCATGCCGATGTTGAGGTCGGTGCAGGTCTGGCCGCCGAAGTTGAACCAGAAGCCGCAAGCCATGCCGCGGCCCTGGTTCTTGCCCAGCGGCGCCTTCATGTGCGGATGGCTCTTCACCGCCTCGAGCGCCGGGCCGATGCCGATCGGTCCGTAGACCGGACCGTAGGAGGACCGTGTGCCTTCCTGCGCGGCGTTTTTGATCCGGAAGTCGACCGGGTCCATGCCGATCTTCTTGGCCAGCTCGTCGACCGCGCTTTCCACCGCGAAGGCTGCCATGGGTGCGGAAGGCGCGCGATAGGCCGCGGTCTTCGGCCGGTTGACCAGCACTTCGTAGCCGACCGTCTTGACGTTATCGAGCTTGTAGCAGGCGAACGCGGTCATGGCGCCGATCTCGGCCCAGGAGCCGGCATACGGGCCGCAGCTGTAGCGCAGCGTCGCTTCGGCGGCGGTGATCGTGCCGTCCTTGCGGGCGCCGATCTTGACGTCGATCGAGGTGGCGCTGGTCGGGCCCGAGGCGCGGAACACCTCGTCGCGGGTCATCACCAGCTTCACCGGCCGTCCTGCCTTGCGCGACAGCGCCAGCGCCACCGGCTCGGCCCAGACATGGGTCTTGCCGCCAAAACCGCCGCCGATCTCCGAGGAGGTGACGCGCAGTTTCGAGGCTTCCATGCCAAGCAACTGGGCGCAGTGCTGGCGGTAGACGAAATGGCCCTGCGTGCACACCCAGAGGTCGGCGGTGCCGTCGGAGCTGAAATTCGCCACGCAGGCATGCGGCTCGATATAGCCCTGGTGCGTCTGCTCGGTCTTGAAGGAGCGCTCGACGATGAAGTCGGCCTGCCCGAAACCCTGATGGACATCGCCATGGCCAAACTGGCTGCGCTTGGTGACGTTGGAGGGTTTTACCGGCTTTTCCTCAAGGCCCACGGTGAAGATGGCATCATTGATCAAGGGCGCCGTGTGCTTCGCCGCCTCGTCGACATCGGTGACGTGCGGCAAAAGCTCGTACTCGATCTCGATGAGCTTCAGCGCCTGCCTGGCGGTGCGGGCGTCGATCGCGGCGACCGCGGCCACCGCGTGGCCGTCATAGAGCGCTTTCGTGCGCGCCATGCAATTGTCGAGAACGTCGTACATGGCGGCATCGCCATCGGTGAGGTCCGGCAGGTCGGCCGCGGTGATCACCGCCTTGACGCCGGCGAGCTTTTCCGCCTTCGAAATGTCGATCTTGACGATCCTGGCGTGGGCGTGCGGGCTTCTCAGAACACGCCCGACCAGCTGGCCGGCCATGTTGAAGTCGGCGCCGTAGCGCGCGCGGCCCGTCACCTTGTCGATGCCGTCGGGACGGATCGGACGTGTGCCGACGGAGGCGAATTTACGTCCGGAAAAACGTGGATCGAAATTCATCTCAGGCTCCCTTCATCACGATGGCCGCATCCTGGACGGCGCGCACGATCTTGTCGTAACCGGTGCAGCGGCAGAGGTTCCCGGCAAGGCCGAAGCGGATTTCCTCCTCGGTCGGGTCGGGGTTCTTGGCCAGGAGGTCCT
>NZ_RZRP01000782.1:0-2968 GCF_003997795.1 Mesorhizobium sp. M7A.F.Ca.US.005.03.2.1
GCACAGGGACCCCTTTGGAAGCCGGCCTGAAGGGGCGCATGGAGGCTGGCTCCGAAGAGTTTGTCATCGGCTACGATGGTGAGGCGTACATTCGAGGCTTAAGCGCACAGAACACGGTCGTGATCGATCGTCTGGATGGCACCTCCTGCAAGGCCGATTTTTTCTACACGCCCGCACCCGGTCAGCAAGTCGCAATCAAGGACGTGGCATGCAGGTAAACATGGGAGAACGAATGCTCCGTCTTGTCATCTTCATGGCCTTTGCCATGTTTCCGTTGTCCGCTTTGGCGCAAAGCTGCAGCTTCAGCGTCTCGAACATGAATTTCGGGTTGGTTGACACCCTCTCGGGCAGTCAGACCAACACGACCGCGACCATCAACATGAATTGCAGCGGCATTGTCGGTCAGCGCATCCTGATCTGTGCGCATCTTGCGGCCGGCACAGGCGGCGCGTCGTCGGCGACGGCCCGCTAGATGTTTAGCGGAGCCAACGCACTCAACTATCAGCTCTATCCCGACTCGGCACGCAGCGTGGTTTGGGGTTCTTTTGCCTGGGCCTACGCTTCCCGCCCTCCGGCACTGGCATTGACCCCCAAATGTATTGGGCTCAGCCACTGGAACGGCGACTATTTATGGCGCCGTGGCCGGAGGGCAGGGAACCGTTCCACCTGGAACCTACCTTTCGACATTCTCCGGTGCGCAGATCGAATTTCGCTATCGCTATACCTCCGGCAGCAGTTGCAGTACCGCCTCCGGTACGGTGGCGGCTGATCCGACTTTCACCATCAATGCGACGGTCGCCGCCAACTGCCTTGTATCGACGCAGAACATCGAATTTGGATCAAAGGGGGTACTTGACGGCAATGTTGATGCCACCGGCCAGGTCTCAGTCACCTGCACACCAGCAGCGGCCTACACGGTCTCGCTGAATGGCGGCACGACAGGATCGCCGCCGACAACTCGCAAGATGTCGAAAGGCGTGGAAACAGTGACCTATGGCCTCTGCAAGAATGCTGATCGAACTCAGCCTTGGGGCGACGCTTCCGTGCCCGGCAGCACAGTGCCGGGAACTGGAACTGGGGTCCCGCAAGTCTTCACGGTTTATGGTCGCGTCCCGCCGCAGGCTACTCCTTCCGCAGGCGTATACACCGACACGGTTGTCGTCACTGTGACCTATTGAGCGATGAAGGCCTTTCCGACAAGACCTTGGTCCGAATTGACATTTACCTGACCCGCTCGAATGATCCGGCCAATGCAGGGGCAGGGATCATGCTGGTAACAAGCATCGCGAACGGCACCTTCGAGCCGGAGGAACTGTCTCTTCTCCAGGGGCTGTTCGATATGCTTTGTGAGCTGCGCGGCATTAACCGCGAAAGCCCCGAAGCTACGACGGCTGCCGAAAGCCTGATTGCACGTTACAAAGCCGGCCTTCGCGGCGATGAACTTTTTCTATCGGTCGCGCCGGAGTAGCTGCTGCTCCAACTCTCTTCAGGCAATCCATCGGGAACCATTAAGGTCACAAAGGGGTTGGGCTCGGTCTAACCGTGCGGGCCAACCATGCAAGAGCTTTCTCCCGAGCAACAGCAGGCTACATCGCGTCTCATTCGGTCGTGGATTACTTCAGAGACGCTGCGCCGTCAAATCCGCCAACTGCTGGGAGGTCCAGCAGATTGGGATGTGACCGAGCAGCATCGGTCCATGCTTGACGAGCTGGATCGGAAGCTGAACGAATGACCCATGGCACAGCAGCGGTACGACTTTAAGGCAAGAGCCAGGTGGAAGCTGGACGGTGTTCGACGTGTTCACCGGCCTGGCGGCTGATGCGTGGGGCGCGCCGGCTGAAGGTCTGGACATGGGACATGCCGACGATCTGGTTGGCCTGCGAACGGCATTGACCTGAACCGTAGGGTCGCCCGGGGTGACTTCTAACCGTTGCTTCAATCTTCCCGCCGACCGCATCGACAGATGGTGATTTGGCAGGCTCGCCTATCGTGCTCTCTACCCGCTGCAGGATCGTATCGAGGGGCTCCGCGACCAGGATCTCGGCGAGCGGTCGATAGACGAATCGCAGGGACTCGGCGCGAGCAGACAGCTGAAGGCCCTTGCGATCCTCGGATTTGACTTCGCCGCGTCGGGAGTAACCCGTCCTTTCAGCGTGCGCAGCCCAATGGTAACTCCTGGGCGTCTTGCTCCCAGCGCTACAGCTCGAACCGCAGTTGACGTTGATCCGGCGGCAACACATCGCCTAGCGACGAAGCGTGACGCCATTCGGATGAGTTTCATGCCGCCCGTTCGCCAGGCGCTTCAATTGCCAAAGGGGGTGCGGTTCTATGTCAAAAGGGTAGGTCGGCACGATCAGATTACCAAGCAAGGGTGACGGTGACCGTGCCGACCGGCACTGGTCATAAGGAGGGACCCAAACAACCAGATCTACAAACTACGCGCAAAACGGTAATCCCGCAACTAAGCCCCATGGCCTAGGCTGCCCGTCAGGGCCATTGCGCGATAGCACCATAGGCACCAGAGTTGGGTATATATTAGCTTGTGCTTGCGGCGGCCCACCCCCGCCCGCCCGGCCGGCGCCTAACGTCCCAACAAACCCGCCACAGGCGCCGGCCACCCCTCCAATCGCTTACCGAGATGTGGATTGTGGGGGATGCGCACCATGTGTCGGCGATGACCAGTCGATGCCCGTCCGCGTGAACGTCTGCGCCCGCCGTCCTCTCGAGTCAACCTGGGGAGAATTCGACCATGGAACACAGTTTGGCTGAAAATAGCGGCGCGGCTCTCCCGCGATCGCCTGGGTCGCGGCGGCCCTTGCATGATATGGACCGTCTAGCTGCCGATAGTTGGGCTTCGCCATTTGCTCGGCTATAGTTAGAACCATCTATGGCTCAAAGCCCCTCCAGCATCATCGGTTCGCCGGCTCAAGGATCAGGTAAGTTCCGGCGCCACCTCAGTGATCATCCC
>NZ_RZRP01000783.1:0-2964 GCF_003997795.1 Mesorhizobium sp. M7A.F.Ca.US.005.03.2.1
GGCCGAAGGCGGTGATGAAGGTCGGCGAAATCGCCACGCCGCTGATGAACACAGTCAGCGCCAGCAGTGGCACGGTGTCGGCGGTGAGCGGCAACAGCGTGCCGAGCGCGACGAGGGCGACTGCGATGGCGAGCTGGCGTTGCAGCGGCGCCTTCAGGCTGAGCGCGCCGACGATGATACCGAGCACGAACGATCCCAGCGCATAAACGCCGATGACAAGGCTGGCGGCGCCGGGCTGGCCAAGCTCCTTGGTGATCGCCACGGTGCTGACTTCCGTCGTCGCGAAGGTCGCGCCGATGAAGATCAGGGCGAAGGTGATGATCTGAACCGGCCGCAGGCGGATCGCCGAGCCGCTTGAGCCATGGTCCACCGGCCGCACTTGCGGCTCCGTCGAGCGTTGCAGGATGAAGGCCGCTGATCCGAATGCGAGAAATAATGTGCTCACCAGAACGCCGGCTTCCGGGAACAGGGCAGCACTGAGACCGACCGATAGCGATGCCCCGGCGATATAGACCAGTTCATCGGCCGCGGACTCGAAGGCGAATGCGGTGTTCATCTGCGGCCGTCCGCGGAAAATCTCTGTCCAGCGCGCCCGCACCATCGCCGGCATGCTTGGCATGGCCGCGGCCAGTAGGGCCGACACGAACAGCGTCCACACCGGCCAGTCCTGGTTGGCCGCCGCTATCAGGACGGCGAAAGCCAGCACCGCGATGATGGTGGTGGGCACGACGATCCGTGTCTGGCCCAGGCGGTCCACCAGTCTGGATATCTGCGGCGCAACGAAAGCGTTGGCCAGCGCGTATGTTGCCGAGACGGCTCCGGCCAGCCAGTATTCGCCACGCGTCTGCGACAGCATCGCCACGATGCCGATGGGCGCCATGGCGATCGGCAGGCGCGCCATGAATCCGGCGGCCGCAAAGCCCTTGGCTCCGGGGGCACGAAAGATTTCCGAATAGGGATTTTGCATGGGTGGTTCCTCGACAAAGGACGATTCGGCAATTACATACGAAGCGTATGCTTGTTAAATAGAGCATACGCCGCGTATGTCAATTGGCATACGTTACGTATGTGAATAGGGCCAGAAGCCATGCACAGACCCCGCAAGGAGATGATCGCCGAGACGCGCGCAAAGCTGATCGCGGCGGCCCGCCATGCCTTCGGCACAACAGGCTATGCGGAAGCCTCGATGGATGATTTCACCGCTTCGGCCGGGCTGACGCGCGGCGCGCTCTATCATCATTTCGGCGACAAGAAGGGGCTGCTGCAGGCGGTCATAGCCCAGATCGACGGCGAGATGGCGGCGCGCATCAATGAGGTCGCGTCGAGAGCGCCGACCCGCTGGCAGCATTTCGTCGACGAGTGCTCGACCTATATCGAGATGGCGCTGGAGCCGGAAATCCAGCGCATCATGTTCCGGGATGGCCCGGCCGTGCTGGGGGATCCAGCGCAATGGCCGAATGCCAGTGCGTGCATCGTGTCAATGACCGACCATCTGACCGCGCTGCAGGAGGAGGGGGTCGTTGTCTCGAGCCTCGACCCCGAGACGGCCTCGCGACTGATCAACGGAGCGAGCAGCCAGGCAGCGCAACGGATCGCCAATTCGGACGACCCCGAAGCGACGTCCAAGAAGGTGGTGACGGCGTTCAAGCAACTGCTCGAAGGCCTGCTCAAGAAGCCGGATCCGCAGTCGAATTGAAGTTCCCACCGGAGCTTTTCGTGCCGGCAGCTGTTCCCGATAGGAATTTTTTCTCGACACCTGCC
This sequence comes from Mesorhizobium sp. M7A.F.Ca.US.005.03.2.1, assembly GCF_003997795.1. Classification (NCBI taxonomy): domain Bacteria; kingdom Pseudomonadati; phylum Pseudomonadota; class Alphaproteobacteria; order Hyphomicrobiales; family Phyllobacteriaceae; genus Mesorhizobium; species Mesorhizobium sp. M7A.F.Ca.US.005.03.2.1. Next base: position 1,762 of record NZ_RZRP01000783.1, read on the forward strand.
CTCAGCTAAGGTACATATTCGTCCATGGTGCTGATTTGCGCCGGTGACCCGCCGCACAGGCGGGTTTTTCGTTTGATGCTCCGTCAGACAATGCGCCGGCGAAAGGCTGCGAAAGAAAACCGTTGCCCAGAATTCGTCGCCCTGTGGTGCCAGGGCCGGCAATTGACAATCGTCGGGTTGAGTTCATCCTCTTCCACCATCTCTGAGGCGGAGATTCGGGGCACATGTGGGATTTCGAGATCGGCCGGTCGGTGTCCATCATGATGCGGACCTGGCCGTTCATCGTCTTTCGTATGATCGTCTATTTCGGCATCACGCTGGCCTACATCATGGCGACCGGCACCGGTGCCTCGGTCGGCTATGGTGTCGGCCATATCTCCACCGATCCCGACGGGCCCATGTCCTTTGCCCTGTGGGGCGGCGTGGTCGGGTTTGGCATCGTCTCGATCGCGGTCTACTGGATCCGTGAATACATCCTCTATATCGTCAAGGCCGGCCACATCGCCGTCATGGTTCATCTGATCGACGGCCGCGACATTCCCGGCGGTCAGGACCAGATCGCCTACGCCAGGGATGTCGTCACCCAGCGTTTTGCCGAGGCCAATATCCTTTTCGTCGTCGACCAACTCGTCAAGGGTGCCATCCGCGCCATCACCGGCCTGCTCGGCGGTATCGCCGCCTTCCTGCCGATACCGGGCCTGAGCGGCCTGGTCTCCTTCATCAACACGGTGATCCGCCTGTCGCTGACCTATGTCGACGAGATCATCCTCGGCTACAACATCCGCATCAATTCAGCCTCACCCTTCGAGACGGCGCGCCAAGGCGTCGTGCTCTATGCCCAGAACGGCAAGGTCATGGTCAAGAACGCCGTCTGGCTGGCGGTCATCATGTGGGGCGTGTCGTTCGTCATCTTTCTGATGATGCTGGCGCCTGCCGGCGCCATTCTGTTCCTGATGCCCGGCCAGCTCGCCGGCTGGGCCTTCGTGCTCGCCATCGTCTTCGCCTGGGCGTTCAAGGCGGCCTTCATCGAGCCTTTCGCCATCGCTTGCCTGATGCAGGTCTATTTCAAGACCATCGCGGGCCAGGTGCCGGATCCGGCCTGGGACGCCCGGTTGGCCGAGGCGTCGTCGAAGTTCAGGGAGCTCAAGGACAAGGCGCTCGCCTCCTTCGGCGGTTCGCGCTGGGGTACGGCCGGCGCCACAC
>NZ_RZRP01000784.1:0-2964 GCF_003997795.1 Mesorhizobium sp. M7A.F.Ca.US.005.03.2.1
GCTCTGAGTCGGAAATTGCGTCGTCGCCGCGCTTGATGGTGCCCGAGATCGGGCAGGTCTCGACGCGGCGGCCGTTGACGCGCACGAACATTTCGGGCGAGGCGCCGATCAGATATTCACCTTCGCCCAGATTGATGAAGAAGGAATAGGGCGACGGATTGATGGCCTTCAGCTTGCGCGAAATCTCGGACGGCTGCGTCTCGCAGCGCTCGTAGAACATCTGGCCCGGCACGACCTCGAACAGGTCGCCGCGCTTGAACGAATCCATCGCCTTGCGCACCAGGTCGGCGTATTCGCCGGGTTCATGGTCGCCGCGCGGCGGGATGCGGTCGGGGCTCTTGAACGGCTCGGAGATTTCGTCGCGCGGCAGCCCTTCGGTCGAAAAACCCTCGCCGGCATAGTCGTAGCGGTCGGTCCATGCCTTGGCCGAATAATGGTCGACGACCAGGATCTCGTCAGGCAGGAACAGCACCAGGTCGCGCTGGCTTGGCTTGCGTTCGAGCTTGTAGTCTACCGGGTCGAACTGGAAGGCGAGATCGTAGCCGAAAGCGCCGTAGAGACCTAGATTGGCGTCTTCCTCGGTCTTGAACAGAGCGGTGATGGCGCGCAGCACCGTGAACACCGAAGGAACGCGGCTGCGCTCTTCTTCCGTGAAGACACGGCCGGGCTTGGCGACGTCGAGACGGATGAGCCTTTTCGATGTCTCGGCGATGGTGATATCGGCCAGGCTACCCAGCGCCTTGCCGATGACCGGCAACAACACCTCGCCACGGCCGTTGAGGGCCTCGACACGCATGGCGCGGCCGCGCGCGGAGATAACCAGAGGCGGGTCGATGATGGCGGTGTCCCAGCGCGTGTAGCGGCCGGGATATTCATAGTTTGAGGAAAACACCGCGCCGCGGCGCGAATTCAGGCCGTCGACGTAAGCGTCGATCGCGCCCGCATACGGCCGGTCGTGGCGCGCGCGGGTGATGGTGATGCCACCCGCGGTCACGAAACTTTCCGCGCCGTTTTCCAGAACCTTCATCGTCATTGCCGTCTCCATCAGCTTCTTGGGGCAACGGACCCGGGAATGGCTTGGAAAAAACAAATGGCCGCCCGGACTTTCCGTTGCGGCCACCCTCTCTATTCACGCGCACGTGTTCGAACAGGCCGCTGTCAGCAGGCCCACCACCAAATGGTCTTGATCGAACGCATATTCATGGCGAAATCCATAGCTGCGAAAAGAAGGATGCGCAACAGGTTTGAAAGTCTGTTCGTTGGCCGCCGCTTCTCAGGCTCATGGCACATCGCCAGAGCCGACAGTGCCGCTTAGAGTGCTCATCCAACAGCAGGAAGACGGGAAAATAACCATGACCGAGCAGATCGAGCGTGCGCGGACGTTTCATTCCCTCCACGTCAAGGGCAACCCGGTCGTCCTCTACAATGCCTGGGATCCGGGTTCGGCCAAGATCATCGAGAAAGCGGGTGCCAAGGCGATCGCCACCGGAAGCTGGCCGGTCGCGGCCGCGTTCGGCTACGCCGATGGCGAGAAAATCCCGCTGGAACTGGCGCTCGACAACATCAAGCGCATCGTCGGGTCGGTCGACCTGCCGGTGACCATGGACCTCGAGGGCGGCTACGGCGTTGACCCGGAAATCGTCGCTCGCACGGTGACGTTGGCGCTGCGGGCCGGCGCTATCGGTTTCAATTTCGAGGATCAGATTGTCGGTGGCAGCGGCCTGCATGACATTTCCGTGCAGGCAAAGCGCATCGAAGCCGCGGCGGCGGCCGTCAAGGCTTCCGGCATACCGGCATTCATCAACACTCGAACCGACATCTTCCTCAAGGCGAAACCGGATGCGCATGATGACGTTCTGCTCGACCAGGCCATCGAGCGCGCACAGGCCTTCGAAAAAGCCGGCGCGCACGGCTTCTTTGCGCCGGGCCTTGGCGACGAAGGCCTGATCGAGACGCTCTGCAAGGCAATTGCGTTGCCGGTCAACATCATTGCGCTGGCGCATGTGCCGCCGCGCCAGCGGCTGGCGGAACTGGGTGTCGCCCGCATCAGTCACGGCCCGATGCCTTACCGGCAGATGTCCGAATGGCTGGAGGCGAAAGCGCGACTGGCTATTTCGGGCTAAGTCAGTCCTCCAGCGTTCCCGACCGGGCATCAGTGCTCTTCCTGTCGCCAACCAGCTTCAGAAGATCTTCGCCGGCGCGGATGATGCGGCGCGAGCGGCGGGTCAGCATGATGCCGTCCTGCGGTGCGAACACTTCGGTGCGGCCATCGGCTTCACCCGGTGCATGGACGATGGTGGCGAGGCGCGCGCCCTTGGCGACGCGGTCGCCGGGCTTCACGTCATAGAGCACGGCACCGGCCCGTGGCGCCGGCATCATGTCGATGTTTTCCAATGGCGCCACGAAGCCGGTGAAAGGACCCGGCGCGGGCAGGGCGCTGTCGGCGATCACGCCGCGCGCCACCAGCAGCCGGTAGAGGCCGTCGGCGTCGGCGGCGGCCAAGGCACCGTCGACATCGAGGATGCCGCGATATTCGACGGTGGTGGCGACGCGACGGTCGAGCTTGGCCACATCGGCGGGGACGTTCTGATAGGGCATGATCGAGGCGCCCTCGAAGGTGCCGTCAGTGTCTTCGCTCCACAGCACGACCGCGTCGACGCCCATGGCCGCGGCGCAATCGGCCATACCAGGCCACAGGCTGGTGTGGACGTAGAGATAGGCGAGGCCCTCGTCATCGCAGTGCAGGTCGAGCATGATGTCGTGGCCGAGCGACAGCTGCACCAGCCGCGTCTTCAGCCGCTGGTCGACGCTGCCAAGGGTGGTGTCGGGCAAGAGCGCTGTGTCGGGCGCCGCGAGCAGCGGAAAGCCGCGGTTGAAATTGGTGCGCGTGCCGAGATGAAAGCGGCCCTGATGCTCGCCGAAATGATATTGCGCCCGGCCGATCGGGTTGGCCCAGGGCACGAT
>NZ_RZRP01000785.1:0-2963 GCF_003997795.1 Mesorhizobium sp. M7A.F.Ca.US.005.03.2.1
GGCGGAAATGCGCAGCAATTCGCTGTGCGCGTCCTCCGGCGTCGGCACCGGCAGGTCGAGGATCGCCTGCGGCAGCACGCGCTCGGGCAGGTCATAGAAGCGCTCGAAACCGCGGCGGTGCGCCGTGGTGATGCGGCCGGCCCAGAACAGCCATTCGAAGGCGTGTTTGGCATGGCTCCAGCCCCACCAGCCGCCCGAACCTTTCTGGCCCTCCAGCGCGGAAGCGGCGATCGGGCCGCGCTCGGCGACCTCGCGGTAGATCTCTTCGATGTAGGCGGCGTGCTCGCGGCCCCATTTGGCGAGACCCAGATACATTTCCTCGCCCCGCTCGGCGCGCTGCATGCGCCAGCGCATCAGCGGGTATGTCTCGACCGGCAGGAAGGAGGCCTCGTGCGCCCAATATTCGAAAACCATGCGCTTGCGCGTCACGGCCGCGTTGTCGAGCAGCGAGAACGGGTAGGGGCCAAGGCGCGAATAGAGCGGCATATAATGAGCGCGCACCACCGCGCTGACGGAATCGATCTGCAACAGGCCGGTGCGGGAGAGCGTGCGGGCAAAATGCCGTCGGTCGGGCGTGCCGGTCGGGCGAGGATCGAGGAACCCTTGGGCGGCAAGGGCGATGCGCCGGGCCATCGGGAGCGAGATCTTTTCCTTCATGCAGGTATCACTTTGACGTGTTTTGACCGAGGGTCGAATGGCTGATTCCAACCCATGCTAGCAGGGTTTTGGCGGCATCCATGTCAGGAGAGAAAAGTGGAGTAAAAAGCGAAGGAAATCAAACAGGAGCGGATCGGACCAGTTTGCCGCGATATGCCGTCCAGGTCGATGTTTTGAACAAGGTTTGACTTGCTTCGCTGGAAGTGCTGCGCTAACCCTCGCCGCGTTGCAGCATAGGCCCTTAAAACGGTTCAGCGGTTAAACTGTCACGCTTCCGCATTAGGGTCCGGTGCTGTAATCAACGTGGATTGGCGCCAACGGAAAGCCGAGCATGAACGCACTCTTGAGCTCATACCTGCCCATCGTCCTGTTCATAGGCGTGGCGCTGGTTGTCGGCCTGGCGCTGCTGGCCGCGCCCTTCCTGGTGGCCTACCGCAATCCCGATCCCGAAAAGCTTTCCGCCTACGAGTGCGGTTTCAACTCGTTCGACGACGCCCGCATGAAGTTCGACATCCGTTTCTACCTGGTGTCGATCCTGTTCATCATCTTCGACCTGGAAGTAGCCTTCCTGTTTCCGTGGGCGGTGTCGTTTTCGAAGATCGGCATGCTCGGTTTCTGGTCGATGATGGTTTTTTTGGCGGTGCTGACCATCGGCTTTGCCTATGAATGGAAAAAAGGAGCGCTGGAATGGGATTGAACGACAGTTCAGGCACCCTCGTCGCGCCGAAGCCCAAGGGCATCATCGATCCCAACACCGGCAGGCCGGTGGGGGAGGACGATCCCTTCTTCCTCGAGATCAACAACGAGTTGGCCGACAAGGGCTTTCTGGTCACTTCGACCGAGGCGCTCATCACCTGGGCGCGCAGCGGGTCGCTGATGTTCATGACGTTCGGCCTCGCCTGCTGCGCGGTCGAGATGATCCACACCTCGATGCCGCGCTATGATTCGGAGCGGTTCGGCGTCGCGCCGCGTGCGTCTCCGCGCCAGTCCGACATCATGATCGTCGCCGGCACGCTGACCAACAAGATGGCGCCGGCGCTGCGCAAGGTCTACGACCAGATGCCGGAGCCGCGCTACGTCATCTCGATGGGCTCCTGCGCCAATGGCGGCGGCTATTACCACTATTCCTATTCGGTGGTGCGCGGCTGCGACCGCATCGTGCCGGTCGACATCTATGTGCCCGGCTGCCCGCCGAGCGCCGAAGCGCTGCTCTACGGCATTCTTCTCTTGCAGAAGAAGATCCGCCGCACCGGCACGATCGAACGGTAAATCCATGACCGCATCCCTGAGCGAACTGTCGACCTATCTCGGCGAGAAGCTGATCGGCCGCGTGAACGAGGCTGATATCGCCTATGGCGAACTCACCATCCATGTCGAGCCGCGCGATCTGGTCGAGGTGATGACCTTCCTGCGCGACGACGCGCGCTGCCAGTTCATCTCGATCATCGATGTCTGCGGCGCCGACTATCCGTCGCGGGCCAAGCGTTTCGACGTCGTCTATCACCTGTTGTCGCCGAAGCAGAATGTGCGCATCCGCGTCAAGGTGCAGGCCGACGAGGAAACCATGGTGCCGTCGATCACCGGCGTCTATCCCGGCGCCGACTGGTTCGAACGCGAGACCTACGATCTCTACGGCGTTTTGTTCTCCGGCCATCCCGACCTGCGCCGCCTGCTGACCGACTATGGCTTCGAAGGCCATCCCTTGCGCAAGGATTTCCCGCTGACCGGCTTCGTCGAGGTGCGCTACGACGACGAGGCCAAGCGCGTTATCTATGAGCCGGTCGAGCTCAAGCAGGAATTCCGCAATTTCGATTTTCTGTCCCCGTGGGAAGGTACGGATTACGTGCTGCCGGGTGACGAGAAGGCAAAGCAGTAAATGGCTGAAACCTCCGTCCGCAACTTCAACATCAATTTCGGCCCGCAACACCCCGCGGCGCACGGCGTTTTGCGCCTTGTGCTGGAGCTGGACGGCGAAGTCGTCGACCGCGTCGATCCGCATATCGGACTGCTGCATCGCGGTACCGAAAAGCTGATCGAAGCCAAAACCTATCTGCAGGCGGTGCCCTATCTCGACCGGCTCGACTATTGCGCGCCGATGAACCAGGAACATGCCTTTGCGCTGGCCGCCGAGCGTCTGCTCGGCATCGAGGTGCCGAAGCGTGGCCAGGTGATCCGCGTTCTCTACAGCGAGATCGGCCGCATCATGTCGCACATCCTCAATGTGACGACGCAGGCGATGGACGTCGGTGCGCTGACGCCGCCGCTGTGGGGCTTCGTCGAACGCGAAAAGCTGATGGTGTTCTATG
>NZ_RZRP01000786.1:0-2957 GCF_003997795.1 Mesorhizobium sp. M7A.F.Ca.US.005.03.2.1
CAGCTGGATGGTGTCGTCGGCGCGCGCACGAAGGCGGCGATCAAGGAATTCCAGTCGCTGTTCGGGCTGCCGCAGACCGGCGAGCCCGATGAGATCGTCTACGTCAAGATGCGCGAGATCGGCCTGACCAACTGACGGCCGAAACGACGGCTCGCCGAGCGGCGGAAATATCGATAGAGAACCGGCAGTTTCGGGAGCTCTCTCATGCGCGTCACATCGGATCTGTGGGTTTCGGCCCTGTTGCGCCGGATTTTCGGCGCCGGTGGATTTGCCGCCGTGGTCAAGCGTGGCGCGACCGAGGCCGGCGCTGTGTTCGTGCTGGCGCGGGGCAGGCTGGGTGAGGTTGCCCTGTTCGGGCCGGCGCCGCAGACAAGCTATGATTCGGCCAAGCCCGACGACCGGTTTTTCACTCTGCTCGGAGCTGGTGACGATCCCGCGGTGCTCGAAGCCAGGCTGGAACGGGAGAAAAAATTCGATCCCGACATCTGGGTGGTCGAAATCGAGGCCGGTGCCGTGCCCGTCGAGGAGCTTATTTCCGTGAAGACGCCCTGAGGCCGGACGAAGCCGCCGCATCGTCGCTGTTCGAAGCGGTGCGTGTATCGCTGTTGGCAGGTGCTGCGCCGCGAACCACCCTTGAAAGGATTTCCGCTCTCCACGACCGCATCTTGTCCTGGGCCGCCTCGCGATGCAGCAGCCGGTAGCGGTCGAGGAAAGTCCGGATAGCCTGCGGGTGCGGGAACTGGCTGGGATAGACGGCAACCGTGACCAGGAAGGCCCTGTCTTCGCTGAGGTCGAGCGAGCGCAAGGCGACAAGCAGCGAGGCATAATTCTGGTTGGCGGTGAGCGATCGCGCGATCTCGAAATCGATGTCGAGTGCATCGGCGAGAGCGGTCTGGAAGAACGCGGCGTTTCCCGTCAGCGCTGTCTCGCGCAATTTCATATAGGTGTCGGCGCCCTTGAAAGGGTCGGCGGTCCTCGCTGTCTTCTCGTCGCCGGTGCGCATCATCGAGCGCAGCCTGCGCCGTGCATTCTCGGCCGCGATGCCGAGTGTCTGTTCCCGGGCTGGCTCGCCGGAGGCGGTATCCGCGCTCGCTGGCGCGATCTTGTCTGCCGCGGCGGCGTTCGCATCCGGGTCCGGCGCGCGCACCAGGGTTGGCCTCTCGAGGGCCCTGATCAGGTCAGCAATGGTCGAGTTCAAGCCCTTGCGGCGCGCGATGGCACGCGCATGCGGCAGGCCATGCCGCCCGATCAGGGCGATGAGATCGATGTCGCTGACGGCGCGTGAGCGGATGAGCAGCGGCGCGGCAATGTCGACCGGTTCCTCGCAAAGACGGCGCACCAGGGCGGCGGGTGCGTATTCGCATTCGGAAAGGGCGGCTGCCACGTAACGGCGGGATTCGACGGACACGTCATTGAACAGCGGCAGCGTCAGGTCTTCGAGTTGGCCGATCTCGCGGCGTGAAGGGCGGGTGAGCGAGCAGAACGCCGACACTGCGGCGCGGAACAGCCTTTCGGCCTTTCCCGAGTCTTTTCTTACCGCGATTTGCCTGAAGTCCGAAGATGACACGAAGGATACGCCCGTACTCGTCACAAGCTTGGCGCGCTCGACCGGGACTGTGCCGGTTTTGCGAGCGCCAAGAACAAAGATCAAGTTAGCGACGATCCGTTAGCGTTCCGTTAACCCTCTGCCGGCCTTAATGACATTTGGAGGCGTTGCGTTGTGCTCCGGGGAAACCGAGAGGAATGCGCGAACCATGGGCATGGTACTGTCTTTCGTGCCGCGTACGGCACCAAACACCAGAGCAAAGCAAACCGCCGAAATGCCGGCGGCGGTGATCATCTTTCCCGGCATCCGCTATGAGCGGTCGCATGCCGGCGAAGTGCGGCCGGTCGATCCCGACAAGACGGGGTCGCCAGGGACGAAGCCGGTCCCGCACCACTGAGTTTCGGCGGCCACGGACCTTTGGTCCGGGATCATGTCTAGTGCATGTCGCCCAAAAGTGACCTCGGTTTTGGAGAACGACATGCATGAAAACAAAGACCTAAAGCGGGTCGTCTGAATCCGTTCAGACGCGACACGCTCTAGAAGTCCTGCAACTCACAGGAACTCTGTTCGAAGAAGCGCGACACGATCGGCTTCCAGCTGTCATCGGGGACGAAGGCACGGATGACGAAGATGCCTTCCTCGATCGGCGCTTCGACGAAGATCGCCCCCTGAAGATCCTCTGGAAGGTCCTTGCGCACGTCGATCATCTGCGCCGGGGTCAGCACCACGGCATCCAGAACGCCGCCGGTCGCTGTGTGGTCGTTGAAGGAATAGATGTTGTGGCCGCTGCGGTCATAGACCGACACCGACCAGAACGGGACATGTCCAGGTGCCTTGACGCGGACCAAACCTTCGCCCAGGTCGAACCGGCAGGCCGTCGCATAAAACAGCGGATCGACGGATTTCACCACGGGCGCGCCACCGGCCTCGGCATCGAGCCGCGTCATCTTGTAGAGGTCCGACGCCATTGACAGCCGCGACCAGGCATCGCGCTCGGAAAACTCAGGCACCAGCAGCAGCACGGCGATGTGCACGATGCCGGCACCGAGCAAGCCGAGCAGGACGGCATGCAGAAGTCCGCGCGTCGCAGCGTAAAAACTACGCATTGCAGCCGACCTTGACGATCCGCGGCAGCGAGACGTCCGACAGGCCCGTGCTGCTGGCGATTGGCGTGTCGTAGAAGGTCAGCACGAAATACATCCTGCCGAAGCCGTCTGTCAGCAGCCAATTGCCGGGCATCGGGTGATGGCCGGCGGAAATGATCACCGAATTGTCGGGCTGGCGCACCACCCCGTAGGATTGCAGCGCCGCCAGCCGGGATTTGCCGGTCTCGACCACGCTGAGCGACTGGTCGGCGGCGTAGAGCGTCCAGAACCGCGCCGTCGGAAATCCGCCCTCGATGGTGTAGGTG
>NZ_RZRP01000787.1:0-2955 GCF_003997795.1 Mesorhizobium sp. M7A.F.Ca.US.005.03.2.1
CCCCCAATAGTTGGTCTCGGCCGTCCACGCGTTGCTGAGCCCGATGCGGTCGAACACCTCCTGAAACAGGCTCTTTGCGCCGTAGACGCGCACATTGCGGGGGTCCAGGAAGCTGACGACATAGATCGGCCGTGCCGAAAGCGGCGCCAGTTGCTGGCGAACCTCCAAAAGATACGCGTCTGTCGCCGCGATCAGCGCCTCGCCTTCGCTTTCCTTGCCGACAAGCCCGGCGAGCTGGCGCGTCGCCTCGAGCGCGCGCCGATAGGGTTGCCCGGCCTCGGTATAGAGCCCGATCGTCGTCACTGGAGCCACGCGTTCGAGCAGCGGCTTGATGCCCTCGAGATACGGCATGGACAGGATGATGTCGGGCCTGAGCTGCTGCAGGAATTCGAGATTGGGCTCGAGCAGCGTGCCGAGATCGGCGACGTCGGGCGGCAGCCGCGGCTCGACCACCCATTTCTCCCAGACCTCCCGATCGGCAATGGCGACCGGGCTGACACCGAGCATGAGCAAGGTCTCGGTCAACCCGTCATCCAGGCAGACGATGCGCAACGGACGGGCTTCAGCCGTGGAGGACCTCATGCCGGCGAACGGCAGCGAAAAAAGCCCGAGCGCCTGGCGCCGGGTCATTCGGCTGCGCAAATGATCGGGCGCGGCTCTCGACTGGGGCTCTTGGTCTCTCTGCAATGCGGCCGGCCCTGCTTTTCGGGGGTTGGTCTCCAGCGACCACTGCCCGGTGACTATGAAACATGAGTTTACTAGTCAACATTTAAGATGCCTGCCCAGTCAACTTTCACGCAACCGCATGCCAAGCGCAGACGCCCACTGGCCGCAAGGCGATTCGCCCGTACAACAACCCTGTGCGACGTCACCGTCCGAATCACGGTTTGCGAAGCCCAATCCGCGCCCCGCATCATTTTTCCTCCACGAATGCATTCCATGATAGAGGGAGCTACGGTCGCCTTTGGGCAGCCGTTTCCCGGATTGCCTGAGAGACCAAAGACGGCCAAGAACCAAAAGCCGGCAGCAAGCCGCCACCTGAAGACGTCAAGGACCGGTCGAACGCATCAAGGCAGCGTGATCGGGTTGCACTCGGCAAGGCTTGATGATTTGTTGCCGCTATACGGAGAACGAATGATGCGAGAGCCTGCCGGTCAAGACGAATACGGGTCGACGAACCCTTTCGATCCGGACGACCTGCCAACCTTGAACGCAATCGGCCCGAGCATGGGAAGCGGCAACGATTTCGAGAGATATGCCGTTGCCGTGATCATCGTGTTCGGTGCGCTGATCATCGGCGGGCTGATGGCCGCATCGATGGTCTTCGGGCACCGCAACGGCTTCCTCTTCGCGCTTGGCGGCGCCACATCCGCCTGGATCTCCGGAAATGCGCTGCTGCTCGACCGGCCGCGCATCTATGCGCTGTTCGTCGGCATTGCCGCCTTGATGCTGGTTGCGTCCACCCTCACGCTGGTCTTGTGACGGTCAAGTCGGTGTGAGCCGATCCACTTGAGCAGCGGGCGATCAACCCGAATCGCCACGCTGCTCCAAGCTTTTCCTCCGAGCTGTCAGTATCCGAGCGCCTCGCCAGAGGCCGCGCGGCTGTCGATGGCGCCGTTGTAGCGCGCGCCGCCGCCTTTCTCGATTTCCGCCAGGCTCTTGCCGCCGACCAGGATGCCGGCGGCCTGACCCCAGGTCTGGTCGGCGAGATCGAGGTGATATCCCATGCCGGCCAGCAGCTTTTCTGTGTCCGGCGACAGGCCGAACGGCTCGACATACACCTTGTCGGGCAGCCATTGATGGTGGATGCGCGGCGCGTCGATCGCCTCCTGGATGTTCATGCCGTGGTCGATGACATTGACGATCGCTTCCAGCGTGATGGTGATGATGCGGGAGCCGCCGGGGCTGCCGATGACCATGAACGGCTTGCCGTCCTTGGCGACCACGGTCGGGCTCATCGACGACAGCGGCGTCTTCTTCGGCTGGATGGCGTTGGCCTCCCCCTGGACCAGGCCATAGAGGTTGGGCACGCCGGGTTTCTGGGTGAAATCGTCCATTTCGTTGTTGAGCAGGATGCCGGTGCCGTCGGCGACGACGCCGGCTCCAAAGGAACCGTTCAACGTGTAGGTGACCGCTACCGCATTGCCTGCATCGTCGATGATCGAATAATGCGTCGTCTCCTTGCTCTCGCCAAAGCCCTTCGGCATCAAATCCTGCGACACGCCCGCCCGGAACGGGTCGATCTTGTCGCGGATATCCTTGGCATAGGCCTTATCAAGCAGTTTCGAGACCGGGTTGTCGACGAAATCAGGATCGCCAAGCGCTGAATTGCGGTCGACATAGGCGTAGCGCATCGCCTCGACCATGACGTGGACCGTCTCGGCGGAACCTGCGCCGAGATAGGACAGCGGATAGCCCTCCAGGACGTTGAGGATTTCGCAGATGATGATGCCGCCGGAGCTGGGCGGCGGCGAGGAGGTGATCTCGTAGCCGCGATAGGTACAGGTCACGGGCTTGAGCTCACGCACCGCATACTGCTCGAAATCCGGCTTGGCGAGAATGCCGCCCTTGGCGCCGCTCGCCTTGATGATGGCGTCAGCGATGGCGCCTTTATAGAAGGCATCCGTACCCTTTTCGGAAATGGCGGCGAGCGAGGCGGCGAGGTCGGGCTGAACCAGCCGCTCGCCGATGCCATAGGGCTTGCCGTCGGGTTTCAGGAATATGGCGGCGGCCGCGGGGTCCTTCGCCAGCCTGTCGGCACTGCCGGCAAACGAGGCAGCGTCGCCCTGATTGAGGATGAACCCGTCCTTGGCGTAGCCGATTGCCGGCGCCATCAGATCCTGGCGGGACAATTTGCCGTATTTTTCACGGGCCATCTCGAAGCCAGCCACAGAGCCCGGTACGCCGACGGCGAGATAGCCGTCGAGGCTGGCGCCCTTCGCCGGGTTGCCGTCC
>NZ_RZRP01000788.1:0-2952 GCF_003997795.1 Mesorhizobium sp. M7A.F.Ca.US.005.03.2.1
CGATAGGCTGCCTCAATATTTCCTGCCAATGCGGCCCGCCGCATCCACGCCTCGCCGGCGGCGATATCTTGACCTGCAAGGCCACCCTCGATGAGCGCCGATCCCAACCGGAATTGGGCTGAGGGCAAGCCTTTCTCCGCGGCAAGCTGATACAGTCGCGCGGCTGCCGGTCGATCAGCTGGCATGCCGCGTCCATGCTCAGTCAGGACCCCAAGAAGGTAGATTGCGGTTGGCAGACCGGCGTCGGCAGCGCGTCGAACCTCGGCGGCAACTTTGGCCGTCTGCGCAGGCTGCCCGCGCCGGGCGAGGGAAAGAGCAAGGCCCAGGCATCCCTCAGGGCAGCCGGCTGCCGCAGACTTCTCATACCAGCCATGCGCCGCATCCAGGTCCCGCATCGCTTCGGGGCCTCTGCTGAGGATATAGGCGAGAATTGCCTGCCCGGTTGCGGAGCCAGCTTCGGCTGCCTTTTTCGCGAGCCCGAACGCTGCCGCGAATTCCGGCTCCCGCGAGGAATCCCGTTCGAACAAGCTTTGCGATTCCAAGCCATTGCCGTCGGGCTCCTGCGCCGCCAGTCCAGCCACGTAAAGCGCGGCGAGGAGCGACTGGGCATCGGGGCTGCCGTGATCGGCCGCTCGCCGCAGCCAACGCGCGCCTTCCGACCGGCTTGGCGGCACACCCAAACCTTCGAGATAGCAACGAGCGACGCGGTATTCGGCCTCGACAATCCCGGCGCGTGCCGCAATTGCCAGCAGCGGAAAGGCTTCTAAAGGCTTGCCGCTGTCAGAAAGCTGGATCGCCCGGCGCAATACCAGCGCTGGTGGACCGTAAGCAGTCAGGCGGTCAAGGATTGCCATCGATGCGAGAACGCATACCTCCGTTTGTCGCGCACGGCGCCCGAGCCTATGGCTCCCTCATCGCTTCTTGGCCTAGGGGGAGTATGGCGCCGAGAATATACTTGAGCACGGTACGGCGGCCGACCTTGACGTCAGCGGTTACCGGCATGCCAGGGACGATCGTGAAACTTGCGGGCACGCCATGGAGGGCGACCTCGTCGATGGAAATCTGCGTGCGGTAAAACAGGTCAGCGTCCGGGGGCAGCATGGCCAACGAGCTGTTCGGGTCGCGCGCCTGTTCCCGGGCCGAGAAGGAATCCGGGCTCACCGTGCGCACAGTGCCATGCGCGAGGCCATATTGCGAATATGGAAAGGTGTCGAACTTGATGGCCACGGGGTCACCGACGTGGACGAACCCACTGCTACGGCCGACAATGTTCGTTTCGATTTCAAGCACCGCGTCGTCCGGCACCAGGGTCATCAGCCGGTCACCCGATTGCAGGATCGACCCGACGGAAACCTTCGCCACTGACTGAACGATGGCGTTTGCATCGCTTTTCAGCTCGACCAACTGCTTACGCAGCTTTGCCTTGTTGAGAAGCTCACGGGCATCGGACATACGCGAGCCCGCCTCCGACAGGCCTTGCGAGACTTCCGCGCGCCAGCTCTGGATGTAGCCATCGCGGTCGGCGGCCACCGTCGCCTGTTGTCGCTTGGCAGCTTCCGATGTCTGCTCGGCGTTGCCGAGCGCCCGGGACATCTCTGCCCAGTTGTCCTCGGCCAGAAGCGTATTGAGGCGGCTGCCCACCTGTCTTGCTTCCAGTTGCTTGCGCATCCGTTCGATCGAAGCCGCGACGGCCAGTCGCTGGCGGTAGCCGTCAGCATCGGACTGGGAACGCGAGATCACGGAACTGAGTTCATCGCTCTGCCGGTCAAAACTCGACAGCTTGGCGTCGTAGACGGCTTTTCGACGATCGAAGATTGATGCCTGCAGGGTCCAACTCGGGTCCAGACCGTCATAGCTGAAGGGCTTTCCGTCGGCTTCCGCTTTCAAACGGGCCACTTCGGCTTCAAGTGTCGAGACCTGTGTCGTCAGCGCAGCAAGGTCAGCGGAGGCGAAGGTCGCGTCGAGGCGTGCAAGCGTTTGACCAGCTCGCACGCGCTGTCCTTCGCGCACCTCGATCGAGCGGACGATCGCCGTCTCGAGCGGCTGCACCAGAATATTCGGCGATTGCGACACCACGAGCCCTCTGGTGGAGACGACCTGATCGACCGGTATGAGCCCTGAGAGTGTTATCAGGGCAACGACCATGCTTGAGATGATCCAGACCATGCCGCGCGCCATTCGTGGGACGGGCGCATTGGCGATGGCCGTCGACGGCCATTGGAATTCCAGGATGACGGGCATCGTCGGATCGCTCGGCTCTGTCCGGCGCCGGACGGGAAGACTGGAATGGGTGATGCTGCTCATGGGCGCCCCGAAGCCGATGCTCACACAAGTCTCGGCGGCACAGCGGCCAGACGAGCTTGGCGATTGTCAAGATGCCGGTTCTGCTGCATCCAAAGCTGGCGGTAGAGCGCGCATCGTTCGAGCAGGGTCGCATGCGGCGCGACATCGAGGACCTGGCCCTGATCCATGACCAGGATCTGGTCGCATTCGGTCAGCGAGGAAAGCCGGTGCGAAACAATAATCATCGTGCGGCCCCTGGCGATGCGCATGAGATTGGCGCTGACCACCGCCTCGCTCTCCGGATCAAGCGCGCTGGTCGCCTCGTCAAGGATCATGACGGTCGGATCGTGGATGAGCGCGCGCGCAATCGCCAGCCGCTGCTTTTGACCACCCGACAGGTTGGGCGAACCTTCCTCAATATAGGTGTCATAGCCGTTGGGCATGCGTTCGATGAATTCTGCGGCGCCGGCAAGGTGAGCGGCTCGCATGGCGTCGGAAAGGGTCAGGCCGGGGCGCCCGGCGATGATGTTGTCTCGAATCGACCCGCGGAAAAGGAAATTGTCCTGGAGGACCACGCCGAGCCCCTGGCGAAGGTGACGCAGGTTGATTTCCTTGAGGTCGACGCCATCCAGCTTGAGAAAACCGCTGTAATCGCGATTGATCCCCTGC
>NZ_RZRP01000789.1:0-2951 GCF_003997795.1 Mesorhizobium sp. M7A.F.Ca.US.005.03.2.1
CCTGAAGCCCAACATGGTGCTGGCCGGCAGGAAATCGGGCAAGGTGAGCAGCCCCGAAGAAGTCGCCGAAAAGACCATAAAACTGTTCCGCGAGACAGTGCCGGCAGCGGTGCCGGGCATCGCCTTCCTTTCCGGCGGCCAGGAAGACGAAGAGGCGACCGCCAATCTCAACGCCATCAACGCCATCGGGCCGCACCCGTGGAAGCTGACCTTCTCCTATGGTCGCGCGCTGCAGGCCGCGCCACAGAAAGCCTGGAGCGGCAAAGCCTCGAACGTTGCCGCCGGCCAGGCCGCCTTCACCCATCGCGCCCACATGAACCATCTGGCAGCGCTCGGAAAATGGAAAGCGAGCCTGGAACAGGCTGCCTGATCACAGTCCTTTCTTCCTCCTTCGAACCCGGGCCGATGCGCCCGGGTTTTTTGTTTGTGACTTGCAGGGCTTGGGGCGGAGCCTCTCCGTCCTTATTTCCTCTCCGGCGATGTCGGATTGCGCCCATCCCCAACGTCCTTGGGATGACATTCAGGGAGAGGTTCATGCATCGCAACAAGATCGTTTCGCGCGAAGACTGGTTCCAGGCGCACAAGGCACATCTGGCGCGCGAGAAGGAACTGACGCGGTTTCGCGAGCGGATCGCCGCGGAACGGCGTGAACTGCCCTGGCTGAAGATCAGGAAAGACTATGTCTTCGAGACCGAACAAGGGCCAAACAGACTGACCGACCTGTTTGGCACTAACAGCCAGCTGATCGTCTATCACTTCATGTTCGGGCCGGGCTGCACCCATCATTGCGAGGGCTGCTCATTCCTTGCCGACCATATCGACGGCGCCAATCAGCATCTGCGGCATCACGACGTGTCGCTGGTCGTGGTTTCGCGCGCTCCACTGGCGGAACTTCTGCCTTACAAGCAGCGCATGGGCTGGAAGTTCGACTGGGTGTCGTCCTATGCCTCGGATTTCAACTTCGACATGCAGGTCTCCTTCACCGACAAGCAGATCGCCAACGGCTGCACCACCTACAATTTCGAGACCCGTCCACGGACATCGAAGGAGCTTCCCGGCACCAGCGTCTTCTACAGGGACGAGGCCGGCGACATCTTCCTGACCTTCATGTCGCGCGCCCGCGGCGGCGAGGCGCAGATCGGCGCCTACGACTATCTCGACATGACGCCGAAGGGCCGCAACGAGAACGGCCCCTATCACGGCCTGATGGATTGGGTGCGGCTGCACGATGAATATCAGGGCAAGCAGGCGGGGCAGGCGAGTTGCTGCGATTGAAGATCGTTCCCGTCGGCCAAAACATGCGCTAAGGCTGCCGCTGATCGTATAACGGTACTGCCATGCGCTTCCCGGCCCTACTCACCTGGCTCGCCTTCCCGGTCTATATCTGGCAAGGCCTCGGCGTGCGACGCCGCACCACGCGCATGCTGCCGGCGCAAGGGCCGGTCATGCACGAAATATCAGGCGCAGCACCGGCAATCTCGCTTCTGGTGCTGGGCGATTCCTCCGCCGCTTCGGTCGGCATCGACAATTCGGAAGACGGACTTGCCGCGCAACTCGCCGTACTGATTTCACAAAGCACCGGCCGCGCCGTGCGCTGGCGGGCGGCCGGCTTCAATTCGGCAACGTCCGGCCAGATCCGCGACCATGTGCTGCCCAATCTGTCGGCCGATCCGTGGACGCATATCGTGCTGGCCATCGGCACCAACGACACCAAGAATTTTCACTCCGTGCCGCGCTTCAAGAAGGAGTTCGGTGGCCTGCTCTACGGCCTGCGCGCCAAATGGCCGGAAGCGCGCGTGGTGTGGTCGCCGGTGCTGGAGTTCACGCGGGCGCCAGCCATGCCGCCGCTGCTCGGAAAGATCCTTGAGATCCGCGCCACCGACATGAACCGGATGGGCGAACGCCTTTGCCTGGAGCGCGGCGCGGTGCCGGCGTCGCGCCTGCCAATCACCAATCCGGAAGCCGGCTTTGCCTCGGACGGCTTTCACGCCTCGGAAGCAGGCTACCGGGCCTGGGCCGAGCATCTGGTCGGCCCGGTGCTTGGCAATTGAGCAGCGACGACAAGTGCCGTCCTACGTCAAATGCCCGAGCACGGCCGCCAGTGAAATCGCGGCCATGGCGAGCAGTGCCAGCTTCCAGAAATCACCGCGTCGCTTGAGGCCTGGCCAGCCAAGCGGCTTGATCAGTTGAATGACCATGAAACCGACGATGACAAGGGCGAGGAATTTCGTCATGCCGCCTTTGACCAGCAACGCGCCCGGCTGTCAAAGCACGTCGTTCATTGCCTGAGAAAGAACGGACGCCGAGATCCCGAACCGGAACGCGGCGCCCTTTGACCGGCAAACGATCTACTTCAGCGGCTTGAGGCCAGCCTCGATCGAAGCGCGCTTCGGTTCGAGGAATGGCGGCAGGGCGAGGCTTTCCCCCAGCGTTTCCAGCGGCTCGTCGGCGGTGAACCCCGGACCGTCGGTTGCGATCTCGAACAGGATGCCGTTCGGCTCGCGGAAGTAGAGCGAACGGAAATAATAGCGCTCGACCTCGCCGCTCGACGGCAGCCGGAACTCGGCCAGCCGCGCCGTCCATTGATGCAGCGTTTCCTGGTCCGGCGCCCTGAAGGCAACATGGTGAACCGCACCGGCACCTTGCCGTGCCGGCGCCAGTCCCGGCTGCACCAGGACATGCAGCTCCGCCGCCGGCCCGCCCTCGCCCATTTCGAAGACGTGAACCTGGCCCTCCGGCGAGGCATAGTCGCGCGCCTTGCGCATGTTCATCACCGTGGTCACCACCGCCTCGGTGTTGGTGATGTCGGGAACGCTGATGACGATCGGCCCGAGCCCGCGGATCTGGTGCTCGGCCGGTACCGGGCTTTGCGCCCAGGGATGGCTGCCGCCCTTGCCGCCATCGCTGACCAGGCGCAGACGCTGGCCCTCGGGATCTTCGAAGTCCAGTGA
>NZ_RZRP01000078.1:0-13051 GCF_003997795.1 Mesorhizobium sp. M7A.F.Ca.US.005.03.2.1
CGCGCATCCCCTCTATATGCGCGCTCATTCCACACACGGACTTTGGTGTCTGCCCGGGAGAAATCCGGCTGAAACCTCCGGTGGCGTTCGAGGACAAAGTCCAAAAATGCCTGTGTCCGTGGAGGCTAACCGGAAAGGAACTTTGAATGGCACTGCCTGATTTCAGCATGCGCCAGCTTTTGGAAGCTGGCATTCACTTCGGCCACCAGACCCATCGCTGGAACCCGAAAATGGCGCCCTACATCTATGGCGCCCGCAACAACATCCACATCATCGACCTCTCGCAGACGGTGCCTTTGCTGCACCAGGCGCTGAAGCAGGTTTCCGACACCGTCGCCAAGGGCGGCCGGGTGCTGTTCGTCGGCACCAAGCGCCAGGCGTCCGACATCGTCGCCGATGCGGCACAGCGTTCGGCCCAGTACTACGTCAACTCGCGTTGGCTCGGCGGCATGCTGACCAACTGGAAGACGATCTCGAATTCGATCCAGCGCCTGCGCAAGCTCGACGAGATGCTGGCCGGTGAGGCGCAAGGGTTGACCAAGAAGGAACGCCTGAACCTCGACCGCGAGCGCGAGAAGCTCGACAAGGCGCTGGGCGGCATCAAGGACATGGGCTCGACGCCCGACCTGATGTTCGTGATCGACACCAACAAGGAAGCGATCGCCATTCTCGAGGCCAAGCGCCTCGGCATTCCGGTCGTCGCCATCATCGATTCGAACTGCGATCCGGACAAGATCGACTTCCCGATCCCCGGCAATGACGACGCGGCCCGCGCCATCCAGCTCTATTGCGATCTGATCGCCAAGGCTGCGATCGACGGCATCGCCCGTCAGCAGGGCGCGCTCGGCGTCGACATCGGCGCTTCGATCGAAGCTCCCGTCGAACCCGCGCTCGACCCGGCTCCGGCCCCGGCTGCAGACGCTCCGGAAGCTTGATAATCGAAGGCCGGTTGCGGCCTTCACCTTTCTCATATTCTGGCACGCTAAACAGACGCACCATCGAATACCGATGGTGCGTCGGTGCATTTAAAACAAAGAGGCGACAATGAGCATTTCGGCTGCACAGGTCAAAGAACTCCGCGACTTGACCGGCGCGGGCATGATGGATTGCAAGGCGGCGTTGACCGAGACCAACGGCAACATGGAAGAGGCCGTCGACTGGCTGCGCAAGAAGGGTATCTCCAAGGCCGACAAGAAGGCTGGCCGCACCGCGGCTGAAGGCCTGATCGGCGTCGACAACGGCGTGCGCGAGGCTGCCGTCGTCGAGGTCAATTCCGAGACCGACTTCGTTGCCCGCAACGCCGCGTTTCAGGAAATCGTCGCCAATGTTGCCAAGGTTGCGCTGGCCTACGGCACGACGGAGGCTGTGGCCGCCGCAAAGTATCCGGGTTCCGACAAGTCGGTTGCCGACACCATCAAGGACGCTGTCGGCACCATCGGCGAAAACATGGGCTTCCGCCGCTCGGCCAAGCTCACCGTCCCGCACGGTGCTGTCGCCACCTACGTCCACAACGCAGTTGCCGATGGTCTTGGCAAGCTCGGCGTTCTGGTCGCGATCGAGACCACGGGCAATGAGCATGCCGCCAATGCCTTTGGCCGCCAGGTTGCCATGCATGTCGCCGCCACCAACCCGCTGGCGCTGACGGCCGAGCAGATCGATCCGGCTGCGGTCGAGCGCGAGAAGGCGATCTTCGCCGATCAGGCGCGCCAGTCCGGCAAGCCGGAAGCGATCATCGAAAAGATGGTCGAAGGCCGCCTACGCAAGTTCTATGAGGAAGTCGTGCTCCTGAAGCAGGCCTTCGTGCTCAATCCCGACATCACTGTCGAGCAGGCACTGAAGGATGCCGAGAAGGAAATCGGCGCTCCGGCCAAGATCTCCGCCTATCTGCGCTTTGCGCTCGGCGAAGGCATTGAAAAGGAAGAGACCGATTTCGCGGCGGAAGTCGCGGCTGCGGTGAAGAAATAATCCTTACAAATAGCCCCTGAAGGGGCTTCTCAGCTCAGGCAACTCGGCCGGGTGTCCGCAAGGATGCCCGGCCGATTTCTTGTGCGGTGTCGATAAAGGCCCTGAGCTTCGGCGCCATTGACGCCCGGCGCGGGAAATAGAGGAATAGCCCCGGTTCCTCGATCGCCGTCTGCGGCAGCATCTGGACCAGGCGGCCCGCGGCAAGATCGGCGCGCGCCAGCGGCTCGAAGACATAGGCAAGCCCGACGCCTGCAAGCGCAAGATCGATTGCTGCGAGCGAATCCGTCACGACAACGCTGCCCCGCGTCTCCATGGCGATGTCCTTGCCATCCTCGATCAGATCCCAGCGATAGAGCGCACCAGAGCGGACGAGCCGGTAGCCAATACAATTGTGGTTCGCCAAATCGGCAACGCTGCTGGGACGGCCGTGCCGTCCGATATAAACGGGCGAGGCCACGATGACGACGGAGAACGGCGGCGTCAGCCGGACCGCGACCATGTCCTGGGCGATCATCTCGCCAAGCCGGATGCCGGCATCGAAGCCTTCGCCGACGATGTCAACCAGACCCTGGTCAGCGAAGACCTCCACCGTAACCTCCGGATAGCGTTCGGCCATCGCGGCGACCACCGGCGTCACCGCCAATGGTATGGCGATGTTGGAGGCGTTGATCCTGAGCAGGCCAGACGGCCTGCCTTTGACGCTGCGGATACGGTCCATCCGCTCGGCAATATCCTGGAGGGCCGGAGCCGCCGTTTCCACCAGCGCCTTGCCGGCCTCGGTGAGCGAAACGCTGCGCGTCGTCCGTGCGAACAAAGGCTGGCCGATCCGCTCTTCGACAATGCGCACCGCATGGCTGACTGCCGAAGGGCTCATGCCGAGTTCGGCGGCGGCAAGCGCGAAGCCGCCGCGTCGGGCCACGGCGACGATCACAGGCAAGTGGGTGAGCAGGTCCCGGTACATTCATGCATGATATCGCATGGTCCATGCGAACAATGCAATCTTGTCGATGTCGGCCGAGCGGTCCACATTGCCGGCCGCACGTCGACGATGGGCTGATGGCATCGAGGAGAAAGAACATGAATGCGTTGAAGCGCGTAACTTTCGCGGCAGGCATGGCGTTGGCGCCGATGGACGCCGGCGAGGCGGAGCCATCAGACTGGCGGGCGCTCGCAGACGAACGCGCGGTCATTCGCATCGCCGATGCCATCGACCGGGCCGTCGACGCCCAGAACTGGAAGCCTGCACGCAGCTATTTCGCGGATCGGGCCACTGCCGATTTCAGCAGCCTTTCCGGACAGCCGGCGGCCAACATCGCTTCCGACGACCTGATTGGCGCCTGGGCGGCCAACCTCAAGGGCAGCAAGACAAGCCTGCATCTGCGCACCAATCACCAGGTCGTTCTCGAAGGGGACACGGCGACTGTCCTGTCGAACGGCTATGCCTGGAACCGGATGGAAGGCAATGGCGACCCGCTTTGGGAGGTCTGGGGCACCTATGAGCATCACCTGACGCGTTTTGCGGATGGCTGGAAGGTCGATGGCTTTGCGTTCCGCATGACACACGAGCGCGGCAATCCCTGGGTCAAGACCACTCCGGGCCAGTGACGCTCGGGCATCTATCACCAAGCATTGGAAGACGATTATGACCATGACCTACTACACTCTTGGCAACAGCGGCCTCAGGGTCAGCCGGCTGGCGCTGGGCACGATGACTTTCGGCACGGAATGGGGCTGGGGAGCCGACAGGGATACGGCGCGGGCGATGTTCGACGCCTATGTCGAGGCGGGCGGCAATTTCTTCGACACGGCGGATCTCTACACAGACGGCACGGCCGAAGCCTGGCTTGGCGAATTCATCGCCGAGCGCGGCTTGCGCGACATGGCGGTGATCGCCAGCAAGTTCACCATGAACATGCAGCCCGGAAATCCGAATGCCGGCGGCAATGGCCGCAAGAACATCATGCGGGCCGTAGATGTTTCGCTGAAACGGTTGGGGACCGACTATATCGATCTCTATCTCATGCATGTCTGGGACAGGCTGACCCCGGCCGAGGAGGTCATGCGCACGCTGGACGACCTGGTTCGGATGGGCAAGGTGCGCCATGTCGGCCTTTCGGATGTGCCCGCCTGGTATGCGGGCCGCGCACAGGCGATCGCCGAATTGCGCGGATATGAGCCGGTTTCGGCGCTACAGCTCGAATATTCATTGGCCGAACGCGCGATCGAGAATGAGTTCGTGCCATTCGGCACGCGCCATGGCGCCGGCATCATGGTGTGGAGCCCGCTGGCCAGCGGGCTGCTGAGCGGCAAGTATCGGCCGGCTCAGGCCGGAACCGCGGGCCGGCTCGACGGATTTCGCAACTCGACGCATCCGGGGTTCCAAAAGTTCACGCAACGCAACTGGGCTATCGTGGCCGAACTCGAGAAGGTCGCATCCGAGATCGGCCGCAGCATGCCTCAGGTCGCGCTCAACTGGGTAGCGACGCAGCCGGGGATCGCGACCGTCATTCTCGGTGCGACGACGCTCAGCCAAATGCAGGACAATCTTGGCGCGCTGGATTTCGAGATTCCGAAAGCGCATCGCGACCGGCTGGAGAGGGTCAGCAGAACTCCAGCGCCGTTTCCCTATTCCTATTTCGGCGCGCAGATACAGGCGCGCGTCACCGGCGGCGCGACAACCGGCGACAAGCCCTCCAACTACGTGTCACCGGTGCTTATCGAAGGAGAGTCGGCCAGCGTGTCCACCAATTGATTGATGGGACAGGAAACCGGCGAATTTGCCGTTTGGGCGCCGCGTGACATCGCGGCGCCCTTCGTGTATCGGAACGCCATTGTTTCGAGGCGGCGCCTGCGCGAGGGTAGCCACCGGAACGCGCCACATGCAAATGAAGAGGCCCAGATGACGTTGAAGCCCCTCTACCGACGTGTCTTGTTGAAAGCGTCGGGCGAAGCATTGATGGGCGAGCAGCATTTCGGCATCGACGTTTCAGTGGTGGATCGCATCGCCGGCGACATCGCCGAGGCGCGTGCATTGGGCATCGAGGTCGGCGTCGTCATCGGCGGCGGCAACATCTTTCGCGGCGTGGCGGTTGCCTCCAAGGGCGGCGACCGTGTCACCGGCGACCACATGGGCATGCTTGCCACGGTGATCAACTCGCTGGCGCTGCGCACGTCGTTGAACAAGATCGGCGTCGACGCCGTGGTGCTTTCGGCGATCGCCATGCCCGAACTTTGCGAGAGCTTTTCGCAGCGCCAGGCGACTGCCTACATGAACCAGGGCAAGGTGGTGATCTTCGCCGGCGGCACCGGCAATCCGTTCTTCACCACTGATTCGGCCGCCGCCCTCCGCGCGGCTGAAATTGGCGCCGACGCACTGTTCAAGGGTACTCAGGTCGACGGCGTCTACTCGGCGGACCCGAAGAAGGACCCGAATGCGACGCGTTTCGAGCGCATCAGCCATGGCGAAGTCATAAATCGCGGCCTTTCCATCATGGATACTGCAGCGATTGCACTTGCGCGCGAAAACAACATTCCGATAATCGTCTATTCGATCCACGAAAAAGGTGGTTTCGGCGATATTCTGAGGGGCGGCGGCCGCTGCACGGTCGTCGCGGACGATTGATCGGCGGCCTGGCCCGAAGGGAAACCGGTTTTCGAAGGTCCGATTCGAAGACGGCCCCGAAGCAGTGAGCCCGCATTAGACGGGTCGAGGAGATAAAGATGAGTGGTGAGTACGACGATCTCAAGCGGCGCATGGATGGGGCCATCGCCGCGTTCAAGCATGATCTGGCTTCGCTGCGGACCGGTCGCGCCTCCAGCAATCTGCTCGATGCGATCCAGGTGCAGGCCTATGGCACCACCATGCCGATCAATCAGGTCGCCAACGTCTCGGTGCCGGAGCCGCGCATGATCTCGGTGTCGGTCTGGGACAAGTCGATGGTTGGCGCGGTCGACCGCGCGATCCGCGAATCCAATCTGGGTTTCAACCCGATCGTGGACGGCACCAACCTCAGGATTCCGCTTCCCGAACTCAACGAACAGCGCCGCAAGGAACTGGTCAAGATCTCGCACACCTACGCCGAGAACGCCCGGGTCGCCGCGCGCCATGTGCGCCGCGACGGCATGGACTTCCTGAAGAAGGCGGAGAAGGACGGCGACATCAGCGAGGACGATCAGCGCAAGCGCTCGGACCAGGTTCAGAAACTTACCGACGAGACGATCAGCACCATCGACCACCTGCTTTCCGATAAGGAAGCTGAAATCATGCAGGTTTAGGGTCTTGGCCTCCGGCTGACCCGAAAGCGAGAACATGGCAACGCCCGCGCATGTCGCGATCATCATGGACGGAAACGGACGCTGGGCCAAGGCGCGCGGCTTGCCTCGTCTTGCGGGCCATCGTGCCGGCGTCGAGGCGCTGCGCAAGACGGTGCGCGCAGCACCCGGGCTCGGCATCTCCTACCTGACCGTCTACGCTTTCTCGTCGGAGAACTGGTCGCGGCCGAAATCCGAGGTCAGCGACCTGATGGGCCTTCTGAAAATGTTCATCCGCCGTGACCTTGCCGAACTGCACCAGAGCGGTGTGCGGGTTAGAATCATCGGCGACCGGGCAGGGCTGCAGCCCGATATCAGGGGACTGCTCGACGAGGCCGAAACGCTGACGGCCGCAAATGAATCTCTGACGCTGGTGATCGCCTTCAACTATGGCGGACGCGACGAGATCGTTCGCACGGCGCAAAAGCTCGCTTTGGCCGTGGCGCGTGGCGAACTCGACGCCGAGGCGATATCAGCCGAAAGCTTTGCCGTTGCGCTTGATACGCAAGGCATTCCCGACCCGGAACTGGTCATTCGCACCAGCGGCGAGCTTCGCCTGTCGAATTTCCTCCTGTGGCAGGCCGCCTATAGCGAGCTCGTCTTCCTGCCTTGCTACTGGCCCGACTTCAGCCGCGAGCACCTTGCCGAGGCCTTGCGTGAGTTTGCTGGCCGCGAACGCCGGTTCGGTGGACTTGGAGGCCAGGACGTCGCTTCGCGACCGGCCGCGGGATGAGCAATCTCCAGCTGCGTGTCGTTTCGGCGATCGTGCTCGCCATCATCACTCTCGGTCTGACCTGGATCGGCGGTCTGCCGTTCCGGCTGCTGTGCGCCGTGATATCGGCGGCGATCTTCTATGAATGGACCCGCATGTCGCGCCCGACCGGGGCCACGGGCCTGGGTTTCCTGCCGGAAGCATTGCTGGTCGTCTTCGTTGGCGCCTTGATCGGCGGCCTGGCCGCCTCCTGGCTGCTGCCGCTTGTGGCGGCCATTGTTGCCGCAACGGCGATAGCCGCCTCGCTTCGCAAGACCGGACAATGGGATGCGAGCGGCCTCGCCTATGCCGCGGTTTCAGGCCTGTCGCTCGCCTTGCTGCGCGATGGCGATCGTTCGGGCCTCATTGCCATCCTGTTCCTGTTTGCGGTCGTCTGGGCCACCGATATCCTTGCCTATTTCGTTGGCCGTGCCGTTGGGGGGCCGAAACTGGCGCCCTCTATCTCGCCCGGCAAGACGCGCAGCGGCGCGCTCGGCGGTGCGCTCGGCGGCGTCGTCGCCGGGCTGGTCCTCGCCGTAGCTGCCGGTGTCGGCAATCTGGCATTGCTCGGCCTGGTGGCGCTCGTGCTGTCGATTGTCTCGCAGGCAGGCGACCTGTTTGAATCCTGGGTCAAGCGCCGCCATGGCCGCAAGGACTCAGGCGCGCTCATCCCGGGCCATGGCGGCGTCATGGATCGTGTCGATGGGCTTGTCGCAGCTGCATTCGCCCTATACGTCATCGGCTGGATTTCGGCGAACGCCGATCATCCGGCGCAGGGTCTGTTTCCCGTTTGAGTGGTGTCATTTCAGGTCCTTTGCGCGATGCGCCTTGGATTCGCCCGGATTGGTGTCACAGTCACGGCGCAGTCTGCGCCGTGGAAGAATTGAGGGTTTGTCTTGAACGAGATTCTTCACGCGCTTTTCAGCACACAAGGCTTTGTCCTCGGCACGCTGGTGCCATTCCTCTTCGTGCTGACCGTGGTCGTGTTCGTCCACGAAATGGGCCATTACCTTGTCGGGCGCTGGTGCGGCATCGGCGTCAGGGCCTTCTCGATCGGCTTCGGCCCGGAACTCTTCGGCTTCAACGACAGCCACGGCACGCGCTGGAAACTGTGTGCGATACCGCTTGGCGGCTATGTCAAATTCGTCGGCGACATGAACGCCACATCGAGCCAGCCGACGTCGGAAGAAATTGAAACGCTGACCGCGGAAGAGCGCAAGGTCGCCTTCCACACGCAGCCGATCTGGAAGCGCGCGGCAACGGTGGTGGCCGGACCGCTGTTCAATTTCCTGCTGACGATCGTCGTCTTTTCCGTGCTGTTCACCGCCTATGGCCGCTATGTCGCCGAGCCGATGGTGGCCGAGGTGACCGCCGACAGCCCGGCGGCGAAGGCCGGCATCCTTCCCGGCGACCGATTCGTCAGCGTCGACGGCAACAAGGTCGAAACCTTTGGCGACGTTCAACGCCTGGTTTCGGGCCGTGCGGACGACGCAATCACTTTCGTCATGCTGCGCGACGGCCGGGAGGTCACTGTGACCGCGGCACCGCGGCTGATGGAACAGGAAGACGCGCTCGGCAACAAGGTCAAGGTCGCTGTAATCGGTGTCGTCAACAACAAGGAACTCGGCCAGCCACGGCTCATCACCTACACGCCTGTTGGAGCTGTCGCGGCAGCGGTCGAGGAAACCGGTCACGTCATCCAGCGCACCGGCCAGTTCCTGCAGCGCTTTGTTGTCGGGCGCGAAGACAAATGTCAGCTGGGCGGCCCGGTGAAGATCGCCGACATGGCGGGCAGGGCTGCGAAACTGGGATTCGAATGGCTCGTGCAGCTGGTTGCACTGCTATCCGTTGGCATCGGAATTCTGAACCTTTTGCCGATTCCCCCCCTCGACGGCGGTCACCTCTTGTTCTACGGGGTGGAGGCTGTCATTCGCCGTCCGGTGTCGGAACGGATGATGGAAATGGCCTATCGGGCCGGGTTGCTTCTGGTGCTGTGCTTCATGGGGTTCGTTTTTTGGAACGATCTGTTTGGGTGCTGAAATCATGAAGAAATTTGGCTTCTGCATGGACGATGTTGAGACGCCGTTTACCATGCAAGGGGATATGAGTGACGCGAAAGCCACGCCGCAGGGTTAAGTAAATACAAATTAACCAGAAGCCTTGCGTGTAGGGAAAATCCGGTTAATACGGTAGGGGAAATTACCGCACGTCCGGTTTTCTCGCCGTGGGGACTACGAGAAAAGGTTATTAAGCCCGATGAAGGCAGCATCCAAGTTTCTAAGCGCCGCGTCCGCGGTGACCCTGTCCGCGGCCATGGTCGTGCCAGGCGCGCTCGCAGTGCAGTTCGTTGCCACATCGGCGGCTGAAGCCGCTGTCGTCAGCAGAGTCGAAGTAAGCGGCAACCAGCGTATCGACGCTGAGACCATCCGCAATTACATCACCATCAAGCCGGGCAAGGCTTTCTCCAGTTCCGATATCGACGGTGCGGTCAAGGCACTGTTTGGCACCGGCCTGTTTTCGGATGTGCAGATCAACCAGGTCGGCTCGACGCTGGTGGTGAAGGTTGCCGAGTATCAGGTTGTCAACCAGGTGCTGTTCCAGAACAACAAGAAACTCAAGGACAATGCGCTCGCGGCGGCGGTGCAGCTGAAGCCGCGCGGAACGTTCTCGCAGGCGACGCTCGATGCCGACGTGGAGTCGGTCAAGGCTGCCTACAAGCGCATTGGTCGCGACGACGTGACCGTGACCACGCAGGTCATGCAGCTTGGCGACAATCGCGTGAATGTGGTCTTCAACATTGCCGAAGGCGATCGCACGCAGATCGCGGCGATCAATTTCGTCGGCAACAGCGCCTATTCCAGCCGCCGCCTGTCGGATATCATCAACACCAAGCGTTCGTCCTGGGTTTCCTTCATCCTGCGCGACGACGTCTACGACGATGACAAGCTGCGCGCGGACCAGGAGCTGCTGCGCCGCTTCTACTACAATCACGGCTATGCCGACTTCCAGGTCGTGTCCGCCGTCGGCGAGCTCGACAGCGCGACGAACAAGTACACGGTCACCATCACCGTCCAGGAAGGCGACCGCTACACGTTCGGCGATGTCAGCGTCGAGAGCACGATCCCTGAAGTCGACGGCAAGTCGCTGGAATCGGTGATCGAGACCCACAAGGGTGACGTCTACAACGCCAAGAACGTCGAGGATTCCATCATCGCGCTGACCGAGAAGGTGGCCGGTTCCGGCTATGCCTTCGCGCAGGTCACGCCGCGCGGCGACCGCAATTTCGAGAACCACACCATTTCGGTGGTCTATACGATCGACCAGGGCACCAAGGCCTATATCGAGCGCATCGAGATCCGCGGCAACGATCGCACGCGTGACTATGTCATTCGCCGGGAGTTCGACGTCAGCGAAGGCGACGCCTTCAACCAGGTGCTCATCCAGCGCGCGAAGAAGCGCCTGGAAAACTTGAATTACTTTGAGAAAGTCGACATCTCGACTGTGCCGGGTTCGCAGCCCGACCAAGTCGTTCTGGTGGTTGACGTGGTTGAGAAGTCGACCGGCGAGTTCTCGGTGGGTGCTGGTTATTCGACCGGTGGCGACACGGCCGGTCCGTCGGTCGAAGGCTCGGTGACCGAGCGCAACTTCCTCGGCCGCGGCCAGTTCATCAAGGTGTCTGCGGGCGGCGGCAAGAATTCGCGCGACTACAGCCTGTCCTTCACCGAGCCTTATTTCCTCGGACGGCGCATCGCCGCCGGTTTCGACATCTTCAAGCAAACCCGGAACTACGATCATTACGACAGTGACACCACGGGTGCGACCGTGCGTTTCGGCCTGCCGATCACCGACAGCATCACGACGCAGCTAGCTTACAACATCTCGCAAGAGAAATATAAGCTGGATGATGATTGCGTGACCGGTGGCATTTATGATCCCCTTAAGTGCAATGTTTCCGACGCTATCCTGGATGGCATAGAGCAGAGCCCATGGATCAAGTCTTCGGTTAGCCTGGGATTGGTCTACAACACCATCGACGACATGAAGAACCCGCACGAGGGTATCTACGCCACCACGACGGTGGAAGTCGCGGGTCTCGGTGGCGATGCAAAGTTCGTGAAGGTCACGGGGCGAGGCAGCATCTACCAGACGCTGTCGGAGCAGTATGATCTGGTCGGACTTATTTCGGGCGGCGCCGGTCATGTCGAAGGCTACGGCGGCGACGGCGATCTGCGCGTGTTCGATCACTTCCAGAGCAGCGACCGCATGATCCGCGGCTTCGCCTACGGCGGCATCGGTCCGGTCGACAACGACGGCGCTGGCGACCATCTGGGCGGCACGACCTATTTTAACGCCTCGGCGGAAGCCCAGTTCCCGCTTCCGGTCGTTCCAGAGAGCTTCGGCCTGCGTGGCGCGGTCTTCGCGGATGCGGCCACGCTCTACGGCAGCAAGGTTGCCAACGACTTGGTCGACCAGTCGACGGTGGGCATGAAGCTGCGCGCTTCGGTCGGTGTTGGCTTGATGTGGGCGTCGCCGTTCGGTCCGATCCGTATCGACTACGCGATCCCGGTCAAGAAGGAAGCGTCTGACGACGTGCAGGAATTCAACTTCGGCATATCGACCCGCTTCTGATCGGCGGCCAACGATGCTCCCGGGTCTTCAGGGTCCGGGAGAAATGTTCCGACCTAGCTGGATATAGCTTCTGGAATGACCGATCCGGTGTTCTTCGCGCCATCACGCCGGTATACGGCGGGCGAAGTCGCGAATCTGACCGGCTCGGTGCTTGTCGATTCCGGCCACTCCAATATTTTGATCGAAGCACTCGCGCCGGCCAGCGAGGGCGGCGAGAATGCGCTCGTCTTTGTCGACGGCAAGCGTAATTCCGCGCTGATGCCGTCGCTGCGGGCTGCCGCGGTGCTGTGCCCGGCGGAATTTGCCGGCAAGGCGCCGGCAAGCGTTGCCGTTCTCATTCATCCGCGTCCGCAGCAGGCCTTCGCGCTGATCGGGCGTCTGCTGTTTCCGAGGGCAGCGACACCAGGGCCGATGACCAGTGAAACCGGCGTCTCGCCGCACGCTCATGTCGATGCGACCGCGCATGTCGAAGCCGGTTCCGTCATCGAGGCCGGCGCGGTTATCGGGCCAGGCGCTTCGATCGGCAGCGGTACTGTCATCGCCCCGAATGCGGTCATCGGACAATCCTGCCAGATCGGCCGCGACGGCTATGTCGGTCCGGGCGCCAGCATCCAGTATGCCTTGATCGGCAATCGCGTCATCATTCATGGCGGCGCCAGGATAGGCCAGGATGGTTTTGGCTTCGTCGGCGGGGCCAAGGGTCCCGAACGCGTGCCGCAGATCGGCCGTGTCGTTATCCAGGACGACGTCGAGATCGGCTCCAACACCACCGTCGATCGCGGCGCCATGTCCGATACGATCATCGGCCAAGGCACCAAGATCGACAATCTCGTGCAGATCGCCCATAACGTCCGCATCGGCCGCAATTGCATAATAGCCGGGCTTTCGGGTATTTCGGGTTCTGTGGTCGTGGGTGACAATGTCACCATGGGCGGCGGCGTGGGGCTTGCGGATCACCTGACCATAGGGACAGGGGCCAAGCTTGCCGCCAGAAGTGGATTTATGAGCAATGTCCCTGCAGGCGAGATCTGGGGCGGCTATCCGGCACAGCCGATGGCGGAAGCCATGCGGGAGATAGCCATGCTGCGCAAGCTCGCCAGGACCCGCAAACAGGGCGAGGGAGGCAATGGCTGACATGATCGCGTCGACGACGCTGGAAGCGGTCGACATCATGGGGCTGATGAAGCTCCTGCCGCACCGCTATCCGTTCCTGATGATCGATCGTATCGTCGACATCGATGGCGACGAATCCGCCATCGGCATCAAGAACGTGACCATAAACGAGCCGCATTTTCAGGGCCATTTCCCTGAGCAGCCGGTCATGCCGGGTGTGCTCATCGTTGAGGCGATGGCGCAGACGGCCGGCGCCATCTGTATCCGCAGCCTGGGTACCGA
>NZ_RZRP01000790.1:0-2950 GCF_003997795.1 Mesorhizobium sp. M7A.F.Ca.US.005.03.2.1
GCGGTACATTGACGTACTGAAACGCAGGAAAGGAGAATGACGATGTTGAAGAATCTCGCTTCCGACAGCAGCAGGCGGGCGCTTGATGTCGTAAACATCCTTGCCGGCATCGCGCTGGCGCTCTCGCCTTGGCTCCTTGGCTATGCTGCCGATGCTGTTGCCGTCTGGCACGCCTTCATCGCGGGCGTAATCACCGTTCTGATCGCAGCGCGCGCGTTGGTGGCGTTCCACAAATATGAGGAATGGGCGAACCTTGTCGTCGGCCTGTGGATTGTGGCCGCACCTTGGGTGCTTGGCTTTGCCGGCCTGGCGGCAGCAATGTGGTCGCACGCCATCGCTGGCGCTGTGGTTGCTGCCCTGGCAGCAGCCAGCCTTTGGCTCGCGAATGACCGACCGCTCTCTGCAGCCTGATCATAGCCGCTGGCGGGTCCGACTCTTCCGGGCCCGCTCTTTTTTTCGCGAGACGATGCCGGCGGCGATGAAGGCGTTGACGTGCCAGAATTTATGCGCTCCGGTTTGACGACCTATATCCCGCGCTGTGTGGAGTGGCCGCAATGGACATGAGTAAAGGAAAACACAACGCTGCTTTCGCTGCGCTGATGCTCTTCCAGTCTATCTACACTGCTACGCCGGTTAGAGGCCTTGCTACGCGACGGCAAGATCGCCGACGTGCAGGTTGGTGGGCCGAGGGCCTCGCGGACAGACGCGCTGGCAGCGGGATGAGGTGCCAATTGCCAAGAGGCTGCTGGGCTCGGCCGGCCAATTCTCTCTTGAACTGAAAAGAGCCATTTCCAATATCCTCTCTGTGCCGAAGGCGTCACGCAGACCGGCATGTTTTGCCGAGGAATCATCCTGCGTCACCCGAAGAGCCACAAGCGCCGCTTTAGGGCTTGAAGGGAGGTCACGATGGAGAGCGCTACGTTCAAACAGCCGATTTTCGTGCGAGATGACAGTTTCGTCCTCAAAAAGATCGGTTGCGTCATGGATGCCATAGAATTTCTGGAAGAATGGCCGGTCGAAAGGCGCGGCCTTCTCCACGGAGCGGCCTGTGATACATGCTACTCGGCGTATGATGGTCGCAAGTCGGTCGAGGCCGCGCACAAGGCGTTTGCGACCTGGGCACGCAGGGTGGGTGTGATCGAAGACGTTCCCTTGGCGCCGTCTTGGATGACAGGGCCGAAGATTGGCAGTGCACACGAACTAACCGTTAAAACTCTCTGCGGCGGCAATCACGCCGCCGCAGCAAACAATCTGCCACGCGCTCACGAGGAGGAGAGGCTCGGTTGACCAGATGACGGACGGGCTGCGCCGGCAACTCGCGCTAT
The DNA here is from genome assembly GCF_003997795.1 of Mesorhizobium sp. M7A.F.Ca.US.005.03.2.1. Lineage (NCBI taxonomy): Bacteria > Pseudomonadati > Pseudomonadota > Alphaproteobacteria > Hyphomicrobiales > Phyllobacteriaceae > Mesorhizobium > Mesorhizobium sp. M7A.F.Ca.US.005.03.2.1. The sequence goes on from NZ_RZRP01000790.1 coordinate 1,326, forward strand.
CGTATTCGGGGGCTGCGGACGATCGCCCTCCCGCTGCCAACCCCGATGAGCAAAGAGCCTTTCACATCTGCAAGCCGCAGCCGCCGATTGCAGCTCAAGCCGAATGCAGGCCTTCACTGCACCAAAAAAGTCCGCTACACATAAGGCATGGTGCATTCATGGCCTTGCGGACGGGCGAAGCCGTGAGGCGAGACTCGCCCACGCCTCGACCAGTCACGGCACAGCGGATTGAGCGAGTACTCGACCGCGTCGCCGAAATCATTGTGGCACGAGGTGACCATGGTGAGGCATGGCTCCCGTTATACGACCACTTGGAACGCGCCTTGCAGGACCACTGGGCGAAGGAAGAACGTCTTGCCGCAGTGCGTCAGCGGGTCATACGATCCCAGGATCGAGCGGCCACACGATCTTCATAGTTCCTGTTGCCACATCTTCATGTCGCCGTCCTCGCCATATTTCGGCCGGTAGATCGGGTAGCCCATCAACATGCGCCGAAGCTCCTCGCCGAGCCTACCGTTCTTCATGCGGTCTTCGAACGAGTGCGCGGTGAATAGACAGTGTGTATTGTTCTCGACGGCCGCCGACCGCGTCAACAGATGATGATTTGGCAGGCTCGCCTATCGTGCTCTCGGCTAGTCCGCAGGATCGTGCCGAGGAGCCCGGCGACCAATATCTCTGCGAGAGGCTGATAGACAAATCCAGAGACACGGCATGGGCGGTATCGGACACGCGCTGCTTGTGGATTTCGCCCAGCATCAACGATGCCTACAAGGCATCGTCAGCAGCCTCGCGAAAATCTCTGGCGTGCGGATTTTATACGGTCAGTGGTGTCGAGGGCGCGGCGCACGAACACGCAGCTCTCGTCTCTGACCCCTCTGAGCACACGGCGATAGTAATGGAAATGATCGCCCCTCCGTTGCAGGAAGCGGTCGGGAGATGCTCTCCGCGTCGTCTTCCCACGTCTGGGATGCACCATTTGGAAACAGCCGCAAGGCCGACTGCCTGAGCGTGCGGATCACGCGGCCGCAGCTCAGGGCGCAGCAGTCCGCGTTGCCCACCCCCCACTTAGCAGCCCTGTGCCTTCAGGGACCGGACCATCCGCACGACAACAGGTCATATGGTTTCTTTTCCGATTTCCTGTAATTAATTATGAAAAGCGCGGCGCGGTCGCCGCAGACCGTGATTGCGCGGACATAGCGGATCTCGCCATTCTTGACACCCGAGTAGCTTGCCCATCTGGATGTTATGCGCCGATAGGTCAGTCGCCAACCGGACTTTTTGTCCTCTATCATGCGGTGCTCGATCTCGGCGCGAAAACTGGCTTTGCCCAATTGTCCGCCCCAAACGACTAGGGACGCTTCTCTCGGCCCCAGAAAAGCCGCGCCTTGATCCGAGTGCTGGGTGAGGACGAAACCTGGAGGAATATCGAATGTAAAGCCAAGCTGCCGGACGCCAAAGGGCTGCCATGCTTCGGCCCGAAGCAATGTGGTGCAATAGAGACAGACTGTAAGGCCCAGCAAGAAGTGTCGCATCGCTCTGATTTAGCGTCGGCTAACATGGCGACCAGACCGACATGGGGTCCGCGACGTAAAATGTGCAGTTCAAAGCGGGCTTCCCTCCGCGTC
>NZ_RZRP01000791.1:0-2940 GCF_003997795.1 Mesorhizobium sp. M7A.F.Ca.US.005.03.2.1
GTCTATGGCGCCGCCTCGCTCGCCGCCGAAAGCGGCGAGGAACCGGGCGTGCTGCGCCGGCAGGTCACCAGCCCCAACGGCACGACGGCCGCGGCGCTGGCCGTTCTGATGGGCGAGGACCGGCTGACCAATCTGCTGACGCAAGCGGTGGAGGCTGCGCGGCTGCGGTCGGTCGAACTGGGGAGATAAATCCTCAGTTTGTCCCGTACAGCATCTCATCCTGCAGCCGGCGCAAGGCGAACAGCCTCGTCGTCTGGTCGGGCGACGCATTATCCGCCGTCAGCAATTCGCCTTTCGTGACCGGTTTCAGCACCTTGCCGCCCTCGAGCAGGCCGACCGGCACGGCGCGCTGGGCGCGGGCTTCGCCGACGGTCATCGTCCAGGAGCGGTAACAAGTCTCGCCGATCGCATCGAAGGTCTCGCCGGGGGCAAGGTCGCGCTTGGCAACGGCGCACACTTCGGCAACCGGCCGCGGCAGCGGCACCATGTCGGGCTTGCCGAAAAGCACGATGCGGGCGGCGGTCAGCGGCACTTCCAGCGAGGTCAAATGGTATGGCCGGAACAGGCTGTAATAGGGGCCGTGGCCGATATGAAGATCGTCCATGCGCTCGATGATGCGCGGATGCGTCGCTTCGACGATGACGAAGACACCGGGCGCGACGCCCTTGCCGACCGTGTAGTCGACGACGCCTTTCTTCAACAGCAGCCCGCCATCCTCGCGCGGGATCAGCACCTTGGCGAGGTCGTCGCGATCGGCCTTGGGGCCGTGCATGCCGGGGACGTCCGGCACCAGCCCGGTGGCGTTGGCGATGGCGCACATCTCGACCATGGTCTTGGAGCCGTCGACGAACTCGACCAGCATGCGCGGGTTCATGTTGCGGCGGATCGCTTCGGCGCGATAGTCGTCCGGCACGGCATCGTGGTTGAGCGGGTTGTTCTTGCCCTTGCCGGCCGACACGATGGTCAACCCGAGCGCCGACGCAAACTCGATCAGTTCCATGCAGCTCGACGGCTCGTCGCCCGCACCCACCGAATAGACGACGCCAAGCCGGTCGGCCTGCTGCTTGAGATAGCAGCCGATGGTGACGTCGGCCTCGACGTTCATCATCACCAGATGCTTGCCGTGCTCCATCGCCATGAGGTCGAAATCGGCGGCGACGCCCGGCTTGCCGGTGGCGTCGATGACGACGTCGATCAGCGGATTGGTGACCAGCATCTCGTTGGATGTGACGGCGATTTTTCCCGCCTCGATTGCCGCGGTGACTTTCGAGGCGGTGTCGGCTTCGGCCGCCATGGCTTCGTCGCCATAGGCGATACGGATAGCGTCGCGCGCGGTGTGCGGGCGGCGCGTCGAGACGGCGCAGACCGAAATGCCCGGCATCAGCATGCCCTGCGTGACCAGATCGGTGCCCATTTCGCCCGAACCGATGACACCGATGCGCACCGGGCGGTTCTCGGCGGCACGCTTGGCGAGATCACGGGCAAGCCCGGTCAGGGCGACGTTGGTCATGCAGGAATGTCCACAGCTTCGTGATTTGGGGTCGGATAGCAGGGAATGGGTTCTATTTGCCAACGAAACCCGGTCGCGACCGGCAATTTCCCACGAAATCGTCTCGGAAGGCACGTCCGCCGGGGCTCGATTCGCCGAAGCCCAACAATTGACATTGCAGCGGACAACCCCAATAAAACATTCGTTTGTCAACAAAGGCAAATGTTCACCGACGCGACAGTCGGGAAGCATTCGCCTCTGGGCAAATTGGGGAGTGTCTTTGCGCCACGGCGTCAAAGGCTGGATGGAGCATCATTGCGAGGCGTCGAGCGAAGGCTCGCGGCTCCAGGGGAGGAAAAATGGATACTGTTCTCGCGGGCCTAAAAGGGGCCATCGATACGCTTGGCCCGACGATCCTGCTGCCAATTGTCATTTTCGTCATCGCCGTGGTTCTGGGCGCCAAGGTCAGCAAGGCTTTTCGCGCCGCCGTCACCATCGGCGTCGCCTTCATCGGCATCAATCTGGTGCTTGGCCTCATGTTCACGTCGATTGGCGACGTCGCCAAGGCCATCGTCACCAACACCGGCATCCATCGCGACATCATCGATGTCGGCTGGCCCTCCGCGGCCGCGATCGCCTTCGGCTCATCGGTCGGCCTTTGGGTCATTCCGGTCGGCATCCTCGTCAACATCGTGCTGTTGCTGACACGCATGACGCGCACGCTCAATGTCGACGTCTGGAATTTCTGGCACTTCGCCTTTGTCGGCTCGCTGGTCGTCGCCGCAACCGACAATCTGGCCTATGGCATCGCGGTCGCAGCACTTGTCGCAGCACTCTCGCTGCTGTTCGCCGACTGGTCGGCGCGCGCGGTACAGCAGTTCTACGGGGTACCCGGCATTTCCGTGCCGCATCTCGCCTCGGCGCAGATCCTGCCGATCGCCATTGTGCTCAACTGGATCATGGACCGCATTCCCGGGATCAACCGCATCAACATCAACACCGATACGATCGAGCGCAGGTTCGGCGTGTTCGGCGAACCTGTCGTGATGGGCCTCATTATCGGCCTCGTGCTTGGTGCGATCGCCTTCTACAATGCGGGTGATCTCAGCGTGGTGCTGGCCAAGGTTCTGGGCACCGGCATGACGCTGGCCGCGGTCATGCTGCTGCTGCCGCGCATGGTCAAGATCCTGATGGAAGGCCTGCTGCCGGTTTCCGACGCAGCCCAGGCATTCGTGCGCAAGCGCACGGGCGATCGCGAGCTTCTTGTTGGCCTCGATTCCGCGATCCTGATCGGCCATCCGGCCGCGATCTCGTCGTCGCTGATCCTGGTGCCGATCGCGATCATCCTGTCCATCATCCTGCCGGGCAACCGCGTCATCCTGTTCGCCGACCTTGCGGTCATTCCCTTCATCGTCGCCATGACCGCGCCGCTGGTCAAAGGCAACGTGTTC
>NZ_RZRP01000792.1:0-2932 GCF_003997795.1 Mesorhizobium sp. M7A.F.Ca.US.005.03.2.1
GACGGAACTGTCGTCGTCCACCTTGCGCGAGGTCGCGTCGATTGCCACCAAGTTCGACGAGCACAGCCGCCTGCTGTCCAGTGCTTCGGACCTGTTGAGCTCGGCCCAGAGCAACCTCGAACACACGCTCGAACGGCAGTCGTCGCTCGAAGACCTCGCCGTCGGCCTGGTCAAGAAGTCGGAAGATCTCGAAAGGGTCATGCGCTCGTTCGAAAATCTCGTCGGCCAGACGCTGCAGAACGCCGAAGGCAAGGCGATGGAGTCGGCCGACAAGATCCGCAACGCCATCACCGACGTCGTCGACTCGGCAACCAAGCGCTTTGCCGATGCGACCGAGGAGATGCGGCGCACCGCGGGCTCGATCAAGAGCGAGCTCGACCTGACCCGCGCCGAGCTCAAGAAGGGCGTCATCGAAATGCCGGAAGAGGCCAAGGAATCGACTTCGGCCATCCGCCGCGCCGTTTCCGAGCAGATCAACGCCCTGAAGGAGCTTTCGGACATCGTGGCCAAGTCCGGCCGCGGCGGTGAAGGGTCCGAACCACGCAACCTGCGTCCGGCGCCGCAAGCGCCGGCCGCACGCGCTGCCGAGCCGCCGCGCCGAGCACCGGCACCGCAGCCGGACCTGCGCACGCCTCAGGCGCCCTTGGGCGGCCCTGCATTGCGCGGCACGCTCGACCTTGACCGTCCGACCGAGGCGGCACCGCGTCCGCGCGGCGATGCCAACGCCCGCACGCCGCAGGGTGGCTGGGTGCGCGATCTGCTGACCGCGGCATCGAACGATGAGGACCTCAGGTCGGCAGCTCCCCCAGCGACTGCGGAAGCGCCCCGCGCTACGCCTGCCCAGCGATCGCCCCTTCATGTCGTCGAATCGCTGAACTCGCTCTCCGTCGATATCGCGCGGGCCATCGACCACGATGCTTCGATCGAGCTGTGGAACCGCTACCGGCGCGGCGAGCGTGACGTGTTCACAAGGCGGCTCTACACGCTGAAGGGTCAGCAGACGTTCGACGAGATCCGTCGCAAGTATCAGGCCGAGGCCGAGTTCCGCGCCGCCGTCGACCGCTACTGCGACGATTTCGAGAAGCTGCTCAAGGATGTCTCGCGCAACGACCGCGACAACATCATGGCGCAGACCTACCTGACGTCGGACACCGGCAAGGTCTACACCATGCTGGCGCATGCGAGCGGCCGCCTGCACTAAGACAGGAATTGAACAGGCGGGCCATGGTCCCGCCTGTGCCTGCTCTAACGTCCGGCACGCGTTGAACCTGCCCGCAACAGGTCTTGCAAGACTATCGATGCCTTCGGAATCCGCCCTAAGTCGATCTCCCGACGGCGCCATAATTCATCCACAGTACCGCTGCCCTAACGCTCGCAGGGTGTGATCGTGAAGACGGCAATCATTTTCGACTGCGAGTTTCTTTGCCTGGAGGGCTCGCAACGCAGATTCTGGTGCGCGGCCCACGATCCCGACCCGGTGATCGCACAGATCGGCGCCGTCAGGCTTGGACTTGAAGGCGACTTCCCCCTGCTCGGAACACACAAGGCCTATATCAGACCGGTCGACCGGTTTGGTCAGAGATACGCCCTGGACCCATTCTTCACCAAACTGACCGGCATCACCGAGGAAGATTTGGAGACAAAAGGGGTGGCACTAGGGGATGCTCTCGCCGACATCGATCGTTTTTCCGAAGGGGCGCGATTCTGGTCCTGGGGCAAGGACGAATTGAGCATGATCGCCATCAGCTGCTATGTCGCGGGCATTCAGCCTTCGATCCCGGCCACCCGGTTTGACAACACCGTCAAGCTGCTGATCGCAGCCGGAATGCCGATCGAGGATCTGGCGAGAACGCCGAGCAACAAGCTTGCGGATTACTACGGCGTCAAGCACCCGCCATTGCAGGGGCACGATGCGCTCGATGACGCGCTGTCCGTGACCTACACCCTGCAGCACCTGATGAAGACCGGAAAGCTCCGGCCGGAGATCTTCGACCACTTGTAGGTAGAGAAGCCTGGTCGGATGAAGCCTGGTGGGATTCCGGCGCGCGTCGCGCTCAGATCACCGAATCCGTCCAGCGCACGATCTGCCCGGCGGCGTCGCCGAACGCCTTGTCGAGTGCGCTGACATAAGCAGGATTGCCGCTGCCCGAGACGGGTGCGGCTGCGGTGAAGCTCTTGGAAGCACGGACCTCGCCGTTGCGATCGTTCAGTATCCGCACGAACAGATCGACCTCGGCATGTTCGCCGCCGTCGACCCGAACCTCGAATGAGCGGATCTCGACGATCACCTGATAATCGATCGCCAGGCCCTCGCCCGGCTTGCCGACGCCGGCAAAGCTGCCCGAGCGCTGGAAGGTCTCGGCCAGCCGCGCCTGCACGATCAGCGGCAGACGGTCGGCCCATTGCGCGCCCTTGAGATACTGGATCGAACGATCCGACGGTTTGATGACGATGTTCTGGCTGTCCAGCGCCTTGAGCGCCGACGGCTGCGCGATCAGGATCTGGCGGCGGCTGTGGCCAAGCGCGTCGACCGACGGCGCCGACAGCTCGAACGTATCGAGCGGCGCGGGCTTGCCGCCCAACGCCGCACAGCCGGCCAGCGTCAAAGCAAGCAGTGCCGCAGCCGATGTCAACCCGCCCGTTTTCACCCACACAGACTTCACGCGCGATCCCCGTTGTCCCCGGATCGTAAGATCGACCCGCTTTCGCGGCTCATGTTTCTGGGGCGCGCCGACGCCGAAGTCAACGCCGCGCCCTGCCATCGAATTGCCGAACCTCGCCGTCGCCACCCGACAGGATGCGCTGCGGATTGCGGCTGAGATCGGTTACCGCCTCCTCGATGCGGCTGATCGAACGGCGGCTGTCCTGCACCAGCGCTTCGACGTTCGAAAGCCCCTGGCCCGAGAATCGCGCCAGATTGTCGGTGATGACG
>NZ_RZRP01000793.1:0-2926 GCF_003997795.1 Mesorhizobium sp. M7A.F.Ca.US.005.03.2.1
CCGATGGGCCTGCTGAAGCGCCTGACCAACGGACTGACCCGCCGCGAGGAAGAACCCGCAAGGCTGCAGCCGGCGCAGCCGCGCGAGCCCAAGCTGCGCCAGGCCGCGCCCGAAGTGCGCCGCCTCGCCAGCCAGGATGCGCAGCTCTATGCGCCGCGCCGTGGCCAACTCGACGATCAGGGCCGCCTGACGCCGCAGGTGAGGACGACTCAGGAAGACGATCAGCTGGAGATTCCGGCGTTCCTGCGCCGCCAGGCCAACTGATTGGTAAACGGACTGTAACATTTGTTAACAGGCAAGCGAGGAATCGCTTGCCTGTTAACGTTTTAAATGATGTGATTTCAACAACTTACAAAGTCGCACCCATTCCAGTTCGCGGTTACACAGAGTAAGAAACCGTGATTTGGAGTCTCCCTGACGGGACATTATCTTCGCTGCCTACCATCATCGGTTTGCCGGGATTTCGGGGGAAGTCGCCCTGCCAACCGATTCACACAAGAGCCGCGCCCTCGGGCTGGAGAAGCGGACCTAGGCATTACGGGCTTATGGGGATTGTCTTGCACGACTATCAGACGACATTGAAGACGCGCGCGTCGCTTACTGGCACCGGCGTCCACAGCGGCAAGGAAGTGTCCATCAGCTTCATGCCGGCGGATGCCGACACCGGCATCGTTTTCCAGCTTTTCAACGGTGCCGAGCAGGGCCGCGAGTTTCGTGCCCTGGTCTCGGAAGTCGGCGCCACCGACCTGTGCACCATGCTTGGTGATCCCGCCGGCGAGCATATCGCCACGGTCGAGCACATCATGGCGGCGCTGTTTGGGCTCGGCATCGACAATGTCGCTGTCGAGATCGACGGTTCCGAGGTTCCGATCTTCGATGGCAGCGCCATGGCGTTCGTCGAAGCCATCGACCAGGCGGGCATCGAGACGCTTTCGGTGAAGCGCCGCTATATCAGGGTCATCAAGCCGGTCCGCATCGAGAACGGCGCCTCGTGGGCGGAGTTTCGGCCCTATGACGGAACCCGTTTCGAGATCGAGATCGACTTCGAAAGCCCGGCGATCGGCCGTCAGCTGTTTGCCTCCGACCTCAATGCCGATATTTTCCGTCGCGACATCGCGCGCGCCCGCACCTTCGGCTTCATGAAGGATGTCGAGCGGCTGTGGGCTGCAGGCTATGCGCTCGGCTCCTCGCTGGAGAATTCGCTAGTGATCGGCGACGACAACCGCGTCATCAACATGGGCGGCCTGCGCTATCCCAACGAATTCGTGCGCCATAAAACGCTGGACGCCATGGGCGACCTGGCGCTGGCCGGTGCCCGTTTCATCGGCTGCTTCCGCTCCTATCGCGGCGGCCACAGGATGAATGCCGCGGCCCTGCGCCGCCTGCTGTCGGATCGCACGGCGTTCGAGATCGTCGAGACGACGCGCCGGGAGCGTGGCCGCAGCGCCGAGATGAACGCCGTCAACGCGCCGCTCTACGCGCCCTGGATGATCTGATTTTCCCAGGTTTTTCGGGTTCCATGGGCGATAGCGCGTGTTGCAGGAATGCACCACCCGCCAGTGAAATTGCGTTGATGTCCAAGCTGCGTCCGGCCGCCACAAAAATGTGCGATTGGCCGGAGATAGCGTTGCCGGGCAAGGCGGTTATGGTTTATGGCTGCTGCCGTCGATTAGTGCATGTCGTTCAAAAGTGGGGACCAGTTTTGAAACAATGGCATGCAACTGGCATTGAAATAGCGCCGAAAGGGCGAGATCCAATCATGTTCTTCAAGCGAGTTGGTCAATTGAAAGCACCGCAGAGGGCCGTTTTCCTGGCGCTTTCAGTAGTTGTTCCATCGCTCTTCCTGTCGGCCTGCATGTCGTCGGAGAAAGATATCGACCTGTCGACCTATGTCGACCAGACCGAGCCGGCCGATGTTCTCTATAACCAGGGCCTTGCCAATCTCAATGCCGGGCGCCTGCAGGAGGCGAGCCGCAAGTTCGACGCCGTCGACCGCCAGCATCCTTATTCGGAATGGGCCCGCAAATCGATGGTGATGGGCGCTTTCGCCGACTATCGCCAGGGCAATTACGACGAGGCGATCGGCTCGGCCAAGCGTTATCTCACGCTTTACCCGTCGACCGATGACGCTGCTTATGCGCAGTACATCATCGGCTTGAGCTACTACCGCCAGATCAAGGACGTGACGCAGGACCAGAAGGAAGCGCGTCAGACCGTCCAGACGATGCAGGATCTGGTGACGCGCTGGCCGACATCGGAATATGTCGACGACGCCAAGGAAAAGATCCGCTTCGCCAACGATCAGTTGGCCGGCAAGGAGATGCAGATCGGCCGCTACTATCTCGAGCGGCGTGAATACATTGCCGCCGTCAAGCGCTTCCGCACCGTGGTCGAGAACTATTCCAACACGCGCCATGTCGAGGAGGCGCTCGCGCGTCTGACCGAAAGCTATTACGCGATGGGTCTGACTTCGGAGGCGCAGACGGCCGCCGCCGTGCTCGGCACCAACTACCCTGACAGCTCGTGGTACAAGGATTCCTACAAGCTCTTGCAGAGCAATGGGCTCGCACCGCGCGAAAATGCAGGGTCGTGGATATCCAAGGCCGGAAAGATGATCACCGGCGCCTGACGTATGAGCATCGACTGAAGCGTTCACAGCGCTTTTCGGATTGATCCGGTGCTCAAACAAAAAGATAGTGCGGCGCTGCGACTGCAAATGGTCGCGTGCCGTTCTAGATTCGGGTTCTGATGCTTTCCAGACTGTCGATCCGCGATATCGTCCTGATCGAGAAGCTGGATATCGACTTCCAGCCGGGTCTTTCGGTGCTGACCGGCGAAACCGGTGCCGGCAAGTCCATCCTGCTCGATGCCTTGTCGCTGGCGCTTGGTGCGCGCGGCGACAAGGCATCGAGCAGGATGGACTTGC
>NZ_RZRP01000794.1:0-2920 GCF_003997795.1 Mesorhizobium sp. M7A.F.Ca.US.005.03.2.1
GCATGCAGCGTTTCGACCAGCGGCAGGTCGAGCACCGACAGGTTGACCGCCTGCTCGCCGCCAACGGTGCCATGATTGTGCCAGGCGTCGTTGGGCGTCAGCACCATGTCGCCCGGGCCGAAGACCACGTCTTCGCCCTCGACGCCGGTGAAATTGCCCTTGCCCGTCAGGCCGAAGCGGATGGCGCTCGGCGAGTGCTTGTGCGGCGGCATGATCTCGTCGGGATCGTTCAGGCGGTAGGCGGTGTACATGGTGCTGACCGATGCACGCTTGGGCGCAAGACCGGGATTGACGAGGATCAGCGAACGGCGCTCGCTGTCGTCCATGGTCACAAGTTCGGCCGCGCGCTGCAGCAGGGGCTCGATGTCCGAATAGGACCACACGAAGGGAACGGCCCTCGACGTCGCCATCAGTTGCTTGATCTCGTCATGGTCGACGCCTTCCGACGTCGCCCAGAACGGAAACATGTTCTTTGCGTAGAGGGCGTCATAGAGGCCCTTGAGTGCCGCCTTCTTGTTGGTGAGCACATCGTTAGCTGGTTGCGCCAGGGACATATCGGACACCTCTCGTCACGAAGAAAATACTTCTAACCAACTCAACCGTATTCGCATTGGTTTTGCTCGACAATACCCAAATTGCGAATTTTATAAGTTTTTGGTTGAGGTGCATTTTTGAAAGGCAAATGCCCAGAAATAGGCAGGAATAGCCTAGAAATGCACGAAATTCAGCTCACAATCAGGGCGTGAAACCGCTTCGTCACGGCCATGCTGACGCGCATGACAGTCCAACCAACGCAGTTTTTCAGTCTCAACCAAAAGACTTTGGTTGCATCCGGCCGCCTTATCAGGCAGCCACGCTCTGTTGAGCGCGGCTGCGGATCAGATCCGCGGCCTTTTCGGCGATCATGATGACCGCCGCATTGATGTTGCCGCAAACGAGGTCGGGCATGACCGAGGCGTCCACGACACGAAGCCCGGCAATGCCGCGCACCCGCAATTCCGGATCGACCACCGATGCCGCATCGACGCCCAGGCGGCACGTGCCGGCCGGATGATGCACGGTGATCGAGGTCTTGCGGATATGCTCGTCGATCTCGTCGTCGCTCTCGCATTTCGGGCCGGGGAAGAACTCCGCGCCGACAAACGGGGTCATGGACGGCTGGCTGGCAAGGTTGCGTGCAACACGAAAGCCAGCGCGAAGCGACTGCCAGTCGCGCTGCGAGGACAGGAAATTCTGATGGATCAGGGGCGCGGCAACCGGATCGCTCGACGCCAGCTTGACGCTGCCGCGGCTCTCCGGCTGCACCGCAACGATACGGGTCGCAAAGCCGTCGGCGAACGGCGCCTTGAACGGCGACATGTAAGGCCATGCCCCAAGCGGCGCGGCGGTGAAAAGCAGCTGTACGTCCGGCAACGGCCGGCTTGCGTCGCTTTTCAGGAATGCCACGACGCCGCCAGGCACATCTCCCGAAAAGCCCTTTCCGGTGAGATAAGTCCTGACGAAATCCAGCCCGATACGATCGGCCCGCATCATCTTGAGAAACGGTCCAGGCTGTTTGCGCCGATACATCACGATAACCGAAACGTGGTCCTGCAGATTCTTGCCGACTTGCGCACGATCGACCTTCGTCTCGATGCCATGCGCCGCCAGCTCGCCGCTGTCGCCTATGCCTGACAGCATCATCAGCTGCGGCGTGTTGATGACGCCGCCGGCAAGCAGAACTTCGCGCCGCGCCAGAACTTCATGGCTCGCCCCGCCTCTGGTGTAGGCAATGCCGGCTGCGCGGCCATCCCTGAGCAGGATCTTCGTCGCCATCGCGCCGGTCAGCACCTTGACATTGCCGCGCCGCATGGCGGGCCGCAGATAGGCGGTTGCGGTCGAGCAACGGCGGCCGTTGGCGATTGTCATCTGCAGCCGGCCGAAACCTTCCTGTATGGCGCCATTATAGTCATCGGTCTGCGGGTATCCGGCATCACGGCTGGCTGTGGCGAAGGCATCGATCAGTTCGTCCTTGTAGCGGCAGAACTGGGTGTTCAGCGGCCCGCTGCCGCCACGGTACCGGCTTTCGCCCGCTTCCCAGCGCTCCTGCTTCTTGAAGTAGGGCAGCACCTTGTCGAACGACCAGTCCGTCAGGCCGCTTGCCGCCCAGCGATCGTAGTCGCCGCGATTGCCGCGCACATAAGCCATGGCGTTGGTGGAGGAAGAGCCGCCGATGACCTTGCCGCGCGCGCATTCGACCTTGCGGCCGCCGACATTGGCCTCGGGCTCGCAGAAATACATCCAGTCGTGGCGGCGCTCCGTCAGTATCTTGCCCCAGCCGAGCGGGATGTGGATCATCGGATCGCGGTCCCAATCCCCCGCCTCCAGCAGAAGCACCGACACGGCGGGGTCTTCGCTCAGCCGGTTCGCCAGCACGCAGCCGGCCGATCCCGCACCGACAATGACGTAGTCAAAGGTTTCGCCAGCCGGCATGCGTGATCCTCGGGAGAAAGACGTCTGCCGCGATGGCAACCGTCGACATGGGCAGTCAACCATCGCGCAACTGGTGTTGTCAACCATTGCGTACAGTTGTAGATTGGTTGAATTGGTTGAGTGCCGTCGAACAGGTTTTCGTGTCACAATATGATGTCGGGACGTTGAGTCGGCGATCTGCCGATCGGACAGGAGATTTGGTTTTGAGCGCATTCGAGCCGCAGGTCGGACCATCTGATCTCGACGACATCATCGCCGCGGTCCGCCAGTTGCAGCAGGGCGGCGGCAAGCTTCCGTCCGAGCGCGATCTTGCGGAACATCTGAGCGTCAAGCGCCATCAGCTTCGCAAGGCGCTTGAAGTGCTGCGCCTTTCAGGCGACCTCAAACCGGCGCGCGCCAGGCGGGCGCCGACCGCCCTTCCGAGATATGGCGAGGAACTGGTCAGGGT
>NZ_RZRP01000795.1:0-2916 GCF_003997795.1 Mesorhizobium sp. M7A.F.Ca.US.005.03.2.1
TCCTGGTTCTGTCGGCATCGGCGCTGTGGATCGATTTGCGCTTCCGTCGCCAGAAGCTCGAGGTCGACCGCATGCACGGCCTGGCCAATGCCGCCGTGGAGGGGCTGATCGTCTGCGACGGCAACCGCATCATCAGTGCCAATGACAGCATTGCGGCACTGACGGGCATCGCAACAGCGACGCTGAACGGAATGCAGCTTGGCGATCTCTTCGGATCCGATATGTCGGGCTTCGGCGAACAGCCGCAGGAGGCCGAATTGAGCGGTCGCGATGGCACGAGCATTCCTGTCGAGCTGATCGCCAGGAGCATCGACTACTGTGGCAAACCGCACAACGTGGTCGCGGTCCGCGATATTCGCGAGCGCAAGAAGGCGGAACAGGAGATCCTGCGGCTTGCCCATTTCGATCCCTTGACCGGACTGGCCAATCGCCGCAGCTTTTCCGGCCGGCTGGAGACGGAAATCGCTGCGATGGGCCGGACCAGGAAAGGCGGCCAGCTTGCGCTTCTGCTGCTTGATCTCGACCGGTTCAAGGAGGTCAACGACCTGTATGGGCACGGCGCGGGCGACGCCATGCTGCAGAAGGTTGCGCAGTGCGCGACCGGTATCCTTCGTCCAGGGCAGATGGTGGCGCGGCTGGGCGGCGATGAGTTCGCCATCATCGCGCCGAACCTGGCCGACCCGTTGGAGGCGGGCCGTATCGCCAACGCGGTGCTGACCGCCATGCGCGAGGAAAACCGGCTCTCGGTCGGCGGCGGCCTTGTGTCGGCAAGCATCGGCATTGCGGTGTATCCGTCGGATGCCGAAAACCAGGCCAGCCTGATAAGCCACGCCGATACGGCACTCTACCGGGCCAAGACCGAAGGCAAGGACACTTACCGTTATTTCGAAGCATCGATGGGGGCCGAGGCCCGCGACAAGCGCGTCATGGAGCACGAACTGCGCCAGGCGGTCGCACGCCAGGAGTTCTATCTCGTCTACCAGCCGCAGAAAGAGATCAGCAGCGGAAAGATGGTCGGCTTCGAAGCGTTGGTCCGCTGGCGGCATCCGACGCGCGGCGACGTGTCGCCGGCCATATTCATCCCGGTGGCCGAAGACAGCGGCGCCATTGGCCAGATTGGCGAATGGGTGCTGACGGCTGCCTGCGAGGAAGCCGCCCGCTGGGAAAATCCGCTGACAGTGGCCGTCAACGTTTCGGCGGTGCAGCTCCACAACACGAATTTCAGCCGCAAGGTCCACGAAACATTGCTGAATTCCGGCCTGGCGCCCGGCAGGCTCGAGCTTGAGATCACCGAGACGGCGCTTGTCAAGGACATGCCGCGGGCGCTGGCCACCTTGCGGCAGGTCAAGGCGCTGGGCGTGCGCGTGGCCATGGACGATTTTGGAACCGGCTATTCCTCGCTCTCCAACCTCCGCGCCTTCCCCTTCGACAAGATCAAGATCGATGGCTCCTTCATCAAGTCGGTCGACAAGAACGGCCAGGTCGCGGCGATCGTGCGCGCCGTCCTGGGACTTGGACGCGGTCTCGGCCTGCCGGTTCTGGCGGAGGGGGTCGAGACGCTCGGCGAACTGAAATTCCTGGACGCCGAAGCCTGCGAGATCGGCCAGGGCTATTATATCGGCAGGCCAGCTCTCATCGAAGAATTCGGCGATCTGACCAATGTCGTCGCACCCGCTGTCGGCAGCAAACCCGCTACCTTGCGCGACAGAAGCGTTCTGGCCTTCGCACCGGCACCTGCGCTAGCCACACGCTAGACTAGAGGCTCTCGGGCTTGAGTGCCGTCTCGACCAGCCGCCTGGCGTCCGGCCCCGACCATTCGGCCGGGCCGTTCATATGGGCGATCAGGCAGCCCTCGCCGTCGACCAGCATGGTGACAGGAAGGCCTAGCGCCAGGCCGCGCTTCTTGAGGTCGTTGAACAGCGCCATCGTCGAATCCCGGTAATAGCCAAGCGTCGCGACGCCGGTATCGCTGAGGAACTTCTTCGGCTTCACATCGTCGCCGGCATCGACATTGACGGCGATCACTTGAAAGGCGTCGCTGCCCTTTTCCTTCTGCAGCGCATCAAGCGCCGGCATTTCGGCACGGCACGGCGCGCACCATGTCGCCCACAGATTGAGCAGCACCGTCTTGCCGGCATGATCGGCAATCGTCATCGGCTTGCCGTCCGGACCGTTGAAGGCAAGGCTCTTCAGGGATTGTGGCGGATCGGCCGGCAAAAGTGCCGCGACCTCACCGGTGGCCGAAGCCGCGACCTTCTTGGCGCGGTCGCTCTTGGCCGCGCAGGCCACGTCGTCCTTGCTCTCACCCACGGCAGCTTGTGCCGGTGCATTGTTGCCAGACCGGCTCTCGCTGACATATACCGCGACCGCGCCCGCCAGCGCGCCCGCCACCAAGGCGGCGAGGATCAGGCGCGGGGCCGGGAAGAATCTACTACCGTCTGCCATTTTCTCAAAACTGCTCCGAAGCACGGGTTATAGCCATGAGCGACAAGAAAACCAGCAACCAGATGTGGGGCGGACGTTTTGCCTCGGGTCCGGCCGCCATCATGGAAGCGATCAACGCGTCTATCTCCTTCGACCGCAAACTCTATGCGCAGGACATCAAAGGCTCGATCGCCCATAGCGAGATGCTGGCGCAAACGGGCATTATTTCGGCGGCCGATCAAGAAAAAATCGCTGACGGGCTGAACACGATCCTGAGAGAGATCGAGGCGGGCAGCTTCGAGTTCTCGACGCGGCTCGAAGACATCCACATGAACATCGAGGCGCGCCTTGCCGATCTGATCGGTCCGGCGGCCGGCCGCCTGCACACCGCCCGCTCGCGCAACGATCAGGTCGCGGTCGATTTGCGGCTCTGGGTCAAGGAGGAGTGCTTTCGCGTCGCCGAGGCGTTGAAGGGGTTGATTGAGGCGTTGC
>NZ_RZRP01000796.1:0-2913 GCF_003997795.1 Mesorhizobium sp. M7A.F.Ca.US.005.03.2.1
ATGATATCGCGCACCCGAGGCGGCAGCGTGTGCCGGATCGAAGCCGACACCGCCCGGAGGCTCCAGCGGCAAGGCGATCAGCACCGGTCCGGCGCCCGTGTCAGGGGTGACCGGCAGCGGTCGCGGCGCGTCCATCATGTCCGGGATGGAAAAAGGTGTCCCATCCGGAAAGATGCCCCGCGCGGACAGGATCGAGATCTGGCCGGCTTCCAGCAACGCCTGGTCCAGCGTCAGCTGTTGGAAACCGAACGTATGCAATTGCCCGGCCTGCAACGCGCCGCGCACCGTCGCCTCGAAAAAGCGATCCTGCTGCTGGAAATGCTGGGTCCGCAGGAAAAGCCCTTCGGACCATAGCACCCTGTTTGCATTGCTCATGCCGCTACTCTCTGCATCGAGCTCCCCTTGCCCTTTGCCGCTAGGCGGAAATGCCGCCGCTGCCAAGCGTGACGTTGATCGTGAATTTCGATCCCGACGACACCGACTTAGTTGTCCGCCAGTTCCGGCCGCCGGGCTCGCGGATCAGAGCAACAAAGCCCAGCGCCGTCGCGTCCGGCTCGACCGTGATGGTTTTGGATGCGGATTTTCCCGGCCCGACGGAAATCTGGTCGGATCCGATGAGATCGCCCGCCAGCGCCGTGCCGGCATCCCCCTGCAGCGCGAAATAGTCGGCGGAATTGAATTTGCCGGTGCTTTTCAGCCGCATCACCAGGATCGTTACCGGCCGGTCGCCGCCGCCTGGTCCCGGGTTCATGCCAGCACCGCCGTTTACGTTGACGGTGATCACCGATGGTTTCGGCGGACCACTCTGGCAAGCCGCAAGCAACCCTGTCGCGCCCAAGGCAACAACAAATTCACGTCGATCAATCATCTCTCACTCCTCCTCATATGCATCTCGAAAATCAGCGCCGATTTCGCCAAGGAAGCTCTTTTCAGCACTCTCGGCGATTTCACGATGGCGCTTCTGGTAAAGTTCCCACAGCTTGGCGCCCCGCCCCCCAGAGAGAAGGGTTCCGATCGCGGAATTCGATTTCAGCTCTTCCTCGATCACTACCGGGTCAAAACGGTCGATCATCCGCCGCATGGCGGTCTGTATGCCTCGCCAGGCGCGTACGTGATGTTGCGCGAGATCGCGCACCGCATCGGTGATTGCCGCTTCACCGCCGAGAAATCCTGGGCTGCGCTCAGCGATAAGCGTTATGATGGCGTCGTCGACGGTCGGCAGGAACTTGAGCGGATTGACTTCGGAGGCCCCGACCATGGTCTGCGCGACGCGCGCGTTTCCCTTTTCCTCGGCCCGCTTGCGCAGAAGCTGCATCAGGCCTTCCATCATCATCCGGTATTCGCGACCGAACTTCTCCATTTCCGCGATGCTGTCGCGTCCGGGGAAATCGGCTTCCTCGACACCCATGCCATGCAGGAATGCGGCGCGAAGCGCCATCTCCTCCGGCCGCGCCGCACCCAGCGCCGGGGCGGCTTTGGGAGCAGCACCCACACGTGGTGAAGCAGGGGTAGCTGCGGGCTGCACCGGCAAATCCCAGGGATTGGCTGATTGGGATCGCTGGGCGATGCGCTCGCGCTGTTCGATCGAACTGGCGCCGTTCGCCGAACTGAGCGTGGCGGCTGGTCCGAAAGCAAAGTCATCATGGGTTCCGGACGGCTTGTCACGGGCGGCTTGGGCTGCGCGGTCGGGGGACGGTACCGCGTCGAGGCTGAACGGGTCCGCTTGGCTCGCCGCGCCGCCCGGTTCGCGATAAGGGGCGGGATTTTTCGACACCGGCGTCGAAACCGGATCGAGGCTGAACGGGTCATCGAAAGCGGCCGAGTGGCGCTGGTCGGAGTTGGCACGTTCGAATGCACCCGCAACCGGCTGCTCGAAAGGGTTCGGCAGATCGGCCGGACGTGGCCGTCGCGGCTCTTCTTCGACCTTGGCGGAAAAGAAGTCATCGCGACCGATGCTCACCGGGGCCCGGGATGCTGGCGGCGCGCGTTCCGAAACCGGCTGGCCGGCCGCTGGTGCTTGAGTGGCTGGCGTTTGCAGGTCGACATGGACGACGTAGTCGCCCAATCTCAGCCGCATGCCACTTTGAAGGCGCGTCGACTTGCCGGCACCGAGCGGGCTGTCGGAGTCGTTTATGAACAATCCGCTGCTCGACGTGTCGGTGACGAAATATCCATCTCGCCCGCCAGAGATCTTGCAATGTGCCCTTGAAACGAACATGTCGGGATCGTTGATCTGCCAACCCGCGTCCGCGCTGCGGCCGATCACCAGCTCACCCTCGTCAAGCCGGGCCTGCCGCACCGCCTGGGTGCGTGGCCCTTGCTCCAGTGTCAGCAGCAGGCTCATGCCGCGACCCCCGTCATTTCCGGCCGCCATCCGACGATTGTCCGCAGCCGCATGTCGTCAGCATCGCCCCTTTCGATGGGTCGCGCAAGCCAGGCGGTCCGCCCGAGCCGAACCGCTCCGATTTGGGGCGGCGGTACGGCTTCACGCGCAAGCACGATGCGCAGATCGACGTCGAGCGACTCCCCGACCATGTCGCGAACGGCCTGCTTGAACAGCTTGAGCCGCTCGCCGCCAGGCAGGAACGCCTTGAACTCCTCATACCCCAGCGGGCCGACACGCAGTTCGATCCTGCTTTGGCGGCTGAAAACGCGTGGGCCGATCGTCGCGCCCTTGCCGAGCCCTGCAAAGGCCTTTGCAAGACGGGTCTGGAGACCGGTTGGTACTGTTATCCAGGCGGAGATGAACTCCTTGATCTGTACCGGCGCCTTGAACGCTTCCGCCAGGAACAGCGTCAGCCGTTCCGGGCCGTCGACCTGATTGGCCAGCGAAGCCGCCTGGCGAAGCTTCACCGTATCGAGATTGGGGTCCTGCGTGCCGGGAAGTCCGATCCCGGCCATGGCTTCAAGCAT
>NZ_RZRP01000797.1:0-2911 GCF_003997795.1 Mesorhizobium sp. M7A.F.Ca.US.005.03.2.1
GGCTACGACTGATCCGCACCCAGAATGTCGGCCCTGCCTCCTTTCGCGACCTGATCAACCGCTTCGGCTCAGCCGAAGCGGCGCTTGAAATACTGCCGGAACTGATGATTTCGGGCGGCGCCATCCGGATCGCCCGCATCCCGTCCGTTGCCGAGGCCGAGGCCGAACTGGAAACAGCTGGAAAGGCCGGCGCCCGCTTTGTCGGCATCGGTGAAGCAGACTACCCACCCCTCTTGCGCAACATGGATCATCCGCCGCCCCTGCTGGCGGTAAAGGGCAACGCAGCTGTTTTCCGGCTGCCGGGTGTCGCCATAGTCGGGGCACGCAACGCGTCGCTGGCCGGCATCAAGATGGCGCGCATGCTGGCAGCCGACCTCGGCCGCGACGGCTACGCAATCGTCTCCGGCCTGGCGCGCGGCATCGACACAGCGGCGCATCAGGGCAGTCTTGCGACCGGCACGATCGGCGTGCTGGCCGGCGGCCTCGACCAGCCTTATCCGCCTGAAAATGCAGGCCTGTGCGAAGAGATTGCCGAGCGTGGCGCCATCATTTCGGAGATGCCGTTCGGCTGGCAGCCGCGCGCTCAGGATTTTCCGCGCCGCAACCGCCTTGTCGCGGGTGCGGTCCTTGGGCTGGTGGTGGTCGAGGCAGCGCAACGCTCTGGGTCCCTGATCAGCGCCAGGCTTGCCGGCGAAATGGGCCGACTGGTCTTCGCTGTACCGGGCTCACCGCTCGATCCACGCGCCGCCGGCGCCAACGGCCTGCTCAAGGAGGGCGCCACCCTGGTCACCGAGGCATCGGATATTTCCAGGGCAATCGCGCCGCTGACCGGCATGCGAGCGCCCGACGTGCCGCCGTTCGAAGAGCCGCCCGACTTCTTGGCCGCACCACCGCCCGGCGAAAGCGACCGCGCCCGCGTCATCGAGGCGCTCGGCCCGACGCCAGTGCCGGTCGACGAGATCATCCGCCATACCCGCCTGCACCCGGCCCAAGTGTTCATGGTGCTGCTGGAACTCGACCTCGCCGGCCGGCTCGAGCGCCATGCGGGAGGACATGTTTCGCTGGTGTTTGGGGATTCTTCTGTCTGACCGACACCTCCGGTGTGACGCTGTTCGCTTCCCAGCAAGAAGATTCGCCCACGTCATCCGGGGGCAGAAAAAACGCAGCAACCAGATTTACAACTGACATGTTAGTGAGATATCACTGCCTCCGAACCTCTTTCGGAGACTTCCGGTGACATCACGCTTTGGCCTTTCGGCCGCCCTTGCCACGCCTTTTGACGCCTCCGGGCAGATCGCCACCGCCCTCATGGTCGCCCAGGCCAAGCGTTGCCTGGCGGAGGGGTGCACCAGTGTTACGCTTTTTGGCACCACCGGCGAAGGCGCATCGGTTGGCACCGGGGAGCGGCGGTCGGTGACCGAAGCCATGCTGGCCGCCGGCATCCTGCCGCATCAGCTTGTTGCCGGCGTGCTGGTCGATGCGGCCGAAGACGCCGCTGAGCAGGCCCGGCATGCCTTGCAGCGCGGCGCCCGCAACATTCTGCTGGCGCCGCCGAGCTACTTCAAGAATGTCGGCGACGATGGTCTTTTCGGCTGGTTTTCCACTGTCTTTGCCGTGCTCGGTCCCCTCGCCCGTGGCGTTCTGCTCTACAACATCCCGTCGGTCACCATGGTGCAGCTCTCGCTTGACCTGATCGGCCGATTGCGTACGGCTTTTCCGGATGTCCTTGCGGGGGTCAAGGATTCCGGCGGGGATTGGGATTACAGCGAGGCGCTGCTCGGCGCCCATGGCGATCTGGTGATCTTGATCGGTGACGAGCGGCATCTGGCACGAGCCGTGCGAATTGGCGCTCAAGGCGCAATCTCTGGCATGGCCAATTTCGTTACCAGCGAAATCCGGGCCATGGCCGAGGACGGACGCGACGACACACGCGTCGAGCGTTTCGTGCTCGAATTGCTCAAACACCCGGTAACGCCGGCGGTGAAGGTCATGGTGGCGCGCAAGACCAGCGACGACCGCTGGCTGGCGGTCCGTCCGCCGCTGGAGCCGATCGGTTCGCAGGGGCGACAACAGCTGGCTGACGCCTATCATGGGCTGTTTGCCAGGGAATCAGCCTGACCAGCAAAGGGATACGCGCTGAAATGGAAGACGGCAGCGAGCCGACCACGCTTAGGGAAAAAGCCTATGCCAGCTTCACGCGGCATTTGCTGGCCCGCGATCTGCTGCCGGGCCAGTTCGTATCGCAGCGCGAACTGGTCGCCTTCACCGGTCTGCCGCTCGGCGCCATTCGCGAAATCGTGCCGCGTCTCGAGGCCGAAGGGCTTCTGACGACGATCCCGCAGCGCGGCATGCAGATCGCCCATATCGACATCAGCCTGATCCGCGAGGCTTTTCAGTTCCGCCTGTTCATGGAGCGCGAAGCGGTGGCGCTGTTCACCGCCAGCGCTTCCGATGACGAACTTGCCCGCCTGCGGCGCGAACACGAGGAGATGCTGGCTCAAGCCCTTTCGCAGGCGCCGACGCCGGAAATGGAAGCCAGGGCGCAGAGCATCGACTGGGCGATGCACGACACTTTCATCGATGCGCTGGGCAACGAGATCATCGCCAAGGCCTATCTGGTCAACTCGGTGAAGATCCGGCTGATCCATCAGGAGCGCTTCCGCATCGACGGGCGCGTCGTGCCGGTCATGCGTGAGCACCTTGCGGTCATCGAAGCCATGGAAAGCCGCGACCCGCAGAAGGCGGTCGAGGCGATCAGCCTGCACATCGACAAGGCGCGCCGGCTGGCGCTGCAAATCTGAGGAAGCATGAGCCGCGTCGCGGTCGCGACGCATTCGACAACGACAGCAACCGGGAGGAAGAAATGTCGTCCAATCTGTTCAACCCAACCAGGAGGCAACTCCTCCAGGGA
>NZ_RZRP01000798.1:0-2903 GCF_003997795.1 Mesorhizobium sp. M7A.F.Ca.US.005.03.2.1
CGGTCCGCAGTCGCGCGCCGAACTGGCGCGGCGCACCTCGCTGTCGCCCACCGCCCTGACCCATCTGACGGCCCATCTCCTGCGGGAAGGCACCGTGGTCGAGCTCAACCAGGCCACTGCCGGCGATGCACCCGTCGGCCGGCCGGCGATCGGCGTCGCGCTGGTGCCCGACGCCCTGTCCGTGGTTGGCGTGCACATTGGCGCGGGAACGATCGACGCGACCATCACCGACCTCAGGGCCGCCTCGAAAGCCATGGCCTCGCAGCATTTCGACACCGCCACCAGCGAACCCGCCGCGGTGATCGGCATGGTGGTGCGGATCGTCGAGCAATTGATCAAGAAGACCGGCGTCGACCGTTCGC
This sequence comes from Mesorhizobium sp. M7A.F.Ca.US.005.03.2.1, assembly GCF_003997795.1. Classification (NCBI taxonomy): domain Bacteria; kingdom Pseudomonadati; phylum Pseudomonadota; class Alphaproteobacteria; order Hyphomicrobiales; family Phyllobacteriaceae; genus Mesorhizobium; species Mesorhizobium sp. M7A.F.Ca.US.005.03.2.1. The sequence goes on from NZ_RZRP01000798.1 coordinate 363, forward strand.
GCCTGATCGGCCTGGGGCTCGGCGTGCCGGGACCGGTGGACACCAAGCGCCGCCGCAACCTGCAGTCGGTCAATTACGACTGGAAGGACGTGCCGTTCGCCGACGAACTCGAAACGGCGCTGCGTATGCCGGTGGTGGTCGAGCACAATGTCAGCGCGATGGCGCTGGCGGAATCGCGCTACGGCATCGGGCGCGACACGACCGCGCTGCTCTACATCTATCTGCGCACCGGCCTCGGCGCCGGCCTGGTGATCAACGGCATGCCGTTCCGTCCCGGCGGCTACGGGGCCGTCGAGCTCGGCCATGTCCAGGTGGTCGAGGATGGCGAGCGTTGCGCCTGCGGCAATGCGGGCTGCCTGGAGACATTCCTGTCCGAACGCGCGCTGGCCCGCGCCGCCCATATCGACACGCCTCATCCCAGGCGCCTGCTGGCCGCGGTGGAGAAATACCCCGACGTCTGGAACGCGGCGCTCCGGCATCTGACGACGGCCATAGCGACGGCGACCAATTTGCTCAATCCCGATCTGATCGTCTTTGGCGGTCACCTGGCCGAAGCCCCGGAAAGCTTCATCGATCATATAAGGCGGGGCGTTCCGCCACGCGTCCTGCCGCCGATGCGCGACGTGCTGCGGGTCGAGCGGTCGAGCCTTGGCCCAGGTGCCGGCGCCATCGGTGCTGCTGCGGCGGCGCTCGACCATTTTTTCTATTCGGGGGTGTCGCGATGAGCGAAGCGTCGAAGACGACACGCTCCGGCGGCGGCTCGAACGAGGATCGGGGTATCGACTATCGCGGTCTCGCGCTCAATCTCTGCGGTCTCGTCGCCGGCATCGCCATCTGGTGGGTGCTGACGGCGGGCGGCGCGGTGGGCCTGCCGCCACCGCCACAGGTTGCGTCCAGGTTTATCGATCTGATCGCAAACGGGCAGCTCGCCACCGACATCACGTCGAGCCTGGCTCGGGTGATGACCGGCTTTCTCCTCGGCGTCATCCTGGCGATCCCGGTCGGCTTCGTCATGGGCTGGTACAAGGTCGCGCGCTCGCTTATCGAGCCGTATCTGCAGTTCTTCCGCATGATCCCACCGCTGGCCATCATTCCGCTGGCGATCGTAACGATGGGCATCGACGAGACGCCAAAGGTCTTCGTCATCTTCCTGGCCTCCTTCCTGGCCAGCGTCGTCGCCACCTATCAGGGCGTCATCAGCGTCGACAAGACGATGATCAACGCCGCGCGCGTGCTCGGCGCCAAGGACATGACCATCTTCCTGCGCGTCATCATTCCCGCATCGACGCCGTTCATCCTGGTCGGCGTGCGCATCGGCCTCGGCTCGGCCTGGGCGACGCTGGTGGCCGCCGAACTGATCGCCGCGCAGACCGGCCTCGGTTTCCGCATGCAGCAGGCGCAACTCTACTACGACCTGCCGACCATCTTCGTCAGCCTGATCACCATCGGCCTTCTCGGCCTTGCCATGGATCGCATCCTTTTGGTGATCGAGCGCCGGCTGACCGTCTGGCAGGAGCGCGTGTGATGCCGCCCAAGATCGTCTTCGACAAGGTCACGCGCCGGTTCGACCTCAAGGACAATGCCTTCGTCGCGCTTGACCGGCTGTCGCTCGACATCGCCGACGGCGAATTCGTCACCGTCGTCGGTCCGTCCGGCTGCGGTAAGTCGACCGCGCTCAACATCGCGGCCGGCCTGCTGAAGCCGAGCGAGGGCACCGTGCTGGTCGATGGCAAGGCGGTCGAGGGGCCGGGTCCGGAGCGCGGCATGATCTTCCAGCAATACGCGCTGTTTCCCTGGCTCACCGTACGCCAGAACGTCGAGTTCGGGCTGCGCATCAAGGGCGAGGAAGCTTCGCGCCGCCGGCAGATCGCCGAGCGTTTCATCGATCTCGTCGGCCTTGGCGACTTCGCCGACGCGCTGCCGAAGACGCTTTCGGGCGGCATGAAGCAGCGTTGCGCGATCGCCCGGGCCTATGCGGTCGATCCCTCGATCCTTTTGATGGACGAGCCCTTCGGGGCGCTCGACGCACTGACCCGCGTGCAGCTCCAGGACCAGTTGCTCGACACCTGGAGCCGGGAGCGGCGCACCGTGATGTTCATCACCCACGATGTCGACGAGGCGGTCTACCTCGCCAACCGCGTCATCGTCATGGCGGCGCGGCCCGGCAGGCTGCAGGAGATCATCGAAGTCGGCCTGCCTTACCCAAGAACCGAGGAAATCCGGCTTTCGGCGGAGTTCATGAGCATCCGCAACCGCGTCTGGCAAGCCGTTTACCACCAGTAACAGTGACAGGAGGAGAGTATGGTGACACTGACAAGACGTAACCTCATCGCATCATCGGCGGCACTTGCCGCGTTCGCTGCCTCTGGCATCCCTGCCGGAGCGGCGGGAACGGCGGCACGCATCGGCTACAACGGCGACTTCTGGGGCGCCAGCGTGGCCGGCGTCGCGGCCGACCAGGGCTTCTATGCCAAGCACGGCGTCGATGCCGATATCAAGGTCTTCACCAACGGCCCCATCCAGGTCCAGGCCCTGCGCGCC
>NZ_RZRP01000799.1:0-2896 GCF_003997795.1 Mesorhizobium sp. M7A.F.Ca.US.005.03.2.1
TCTCATAGGTGCCGAGGATCAGCGAGGCCATGCTTCGGCCGGTGTCGTTTGGGCGGTAACCACAACGACGAATTCCTGTCGTTTGGTGCATTTGATCTTGAGCCAGCTGGTCGTGCGGTCGCCGATGTAACGGCTGTCGGCGCGCTTGGCGATAACGCCTTCGTGGCCACCCTCGCACATGGCGTCGAAGACTTGTCTGCCCCGGTCGACGATGTGGCCGGAAAACTGCAGGCTGTCGCCAGCGTCGCGGTCTCCAAGGAGTAACTCCAGCCTCTCCTTGCGATCGAGAAGCGGTCGGTTCGACAGGTCTTCGCCATTCATTTCCAACAGGTCGAAGGCGTAGACTTGAGCGGCATGCCCGCGGCAATTCCGGTTTTCAGCATGGAAAAATTGGTGCGGCCCTGGCTGTCGATCGCGACAATCTCGCCGTCGATCAGTGCAGAGTCTTTGGTTAGAGCCTGAAGCGGCGCCAGGATCACCTTGAACTGTCGTGTCCAGTCGTGGCCGTTGCGGGTGTAGACCACAACTTTAGAGCCGGAAATCGAGACTTGGGCACGATACCCGTCGAACTTCATTTCGAACAGCCAATTGCTGCCCACAGGTATGGCGTCTGTCAGGGTGCAGAGCTGGAACGGACGAAATGCTGGCAGCGAATATGTAGGGGTAGATTCTGAGTCCCGGCGCCGAGAGCGCTTTTTGCTGAGGGCGGCCTCTACGGCCGGCATGCGGAACTCGAATACATGGCTGGATTCAATACCCTGAATGGCATTCGGTTCCAAATCGGTGTTTCCAGATATTGAACCGGAAGAGTCCGGCTGCGTTGTTGGGTCTGGAATGGCAATCTTTTGGAGGATGAAATGCCCAATACTGGAACAACACGTGGACGCAACCAGGACCGCGCGAAGGTCGCTGGGGGGCAGGATCACGAAGTGAAATACGAGGCGGGTAAGACCGGAGCGAGCAAGGCCGACGTGAAGTCAGCCGTGAAATCGGTCGGGAACAGGCGCAAGAAGGTCGAGGATAAGCTAGGTAAGAACTGAACCACGGGGTCCGGCTAGATGCTCCGGGTTGCCACGTTCAATGTAAACGGCGTCAATGGTCGTCTGCCGGTCCTCATCGCGTGGCTAAAGGCCACGCGCTATGACGTCGTCTGCCTTCAAGAACTCAAAACCTCGGACGAGAAATTTCCGGCCGAGGCGATCGGCGATGCTGGCTATGGCGCGATCTGGCACGGCCAGAAATCCTACAACGGCGTCGCTATCCTGGCTCGCGGAGCTGACCCGATCGACCGCCGCCTCGGGCTTCCTGGCGACCCTGACGATAGCCATAGCCGCTATATCGAGGCGGAGATCAGCGGGCTCGTCGTCGGCTGTCTCTACCTGCCAAACGGAAATCCCGCCCCTGGTCCCAAGTTTGACTACAAGCTGCGCTGGTTCGACCGCCTGATTAGCTACGGCCAGGATCTGCTCAAAGCGGGAGCGCCGACCGTGCTGTGCGGCGACTACAATGTCGTTCCAACTCCGATTGATGCCGTGGTGCCGCGACGATGGATCGGCGATGCGGTTTACTTTCCCGAGAGTCGCCAAGCCTATGCCGCGATGCTCGAGGACGGCTGGATCGACGCGGTCAGGCGCATCCATCCGGAAAAGGGGGTCTATACGTATTGGAACCACTCCTATGGGGGCGGCTACGACAAGAGTTCTGGCCTGCGGATGGACCATCTGCTGGTCAGTCCCTCGTTGTCGCCCAAGCTTCGCGATGCCGGGGTGGATGTTGAGACGCGAGGGTGGGAGAAACCGAGCGATCATGCGCCGGCCTGGATCGCGCTTGAATAACCCGAGTTTGAGCGGCTGCAGTGGTTCCAGATTTCGCGCTTTGTCCGAAATTTGTAGCATTCTTCGGACGAAGCTCGCTTGCCATCGTCCGAAACTTGTCGCATATTTCGGACATGACAGCGGTCGAACACGACACCGATATTCGCTCTCGCGTGCTCGCGCGCATCCAGTCCAAGCCCGAGGAGGTCTGGACACCCGGCGACTTTGCCGATCTCGGCACCCGTTCCGCGGTGGACAAGACCCTGCAGCGACTGGCAGCGGCTCAAGAGCTTCGCCGGATTGACCGCGGTCTCTATGACCGCCCGCGGACCAATACTCTGACCGGCCGCGCCACCGTGCCGGACTATCGCGCCGTGATCCGGGCGGTGACACGCCGCGACAACGCGCGCACCGTCATCGATGGCATGACGGCCGCCAACGATCTTGGGCTTACGACGGCCGTACCCGCGCGGATCGAGGTACTGGTCGATGCGAGATTGAAGCCGATCAAACTCGGCAGCCAGGAAATCTATTTCAAGTATGCGGCGCCGAGCCGCCTTTATTGGGCGGATCGACCGGGAATGCGGGTCGTCCAAGCCCTGCATTGGATGCAGGATATGCTGACCCAAGACAGCGAGCGCAAGCGGATCGAGACTGCTTTGCGCCGCCTGCTTTCCGACCCCAAGCACGGCCAGGCGATCCGCGAGGATCTGCGCGCCGGTCTTTCAGCCGTCCCGATCTGGATGCAGGAGTTCCTCCGCCAACTCCTCAACACAACAGCTGGGCCGGAGGGCAAGCCATGACGACCGCCGCCTACCGTCAGATTATTGCCGCACCGCCGCGTGATCGGCTCGATCTATTCCTCGCCACGGCCAACCGCATCGGCGCGCCGGTCGGGAATGTCGAAAAGGACTTCTGGGTCTGCTGGACCCTCAACGCGCTTTATCACGAACGGCCGGCAGGAGAACCGCGGCTGCTCTTCAAGGGCGGCACGTCGCTGTCGAAGGGCTACGACCTCATCAAGCGCTTCTCCGAGGATATCGACGTCACCGTGTTCCGCGATGACCTCGAGGAGCCTGCGT
>NZ_RZRP01000079.1:0-13022 GCF_003997795.1 Mesorhizobium sp. M7A.F.Ca.US.005.03.2.1
ACATCACCCAGGCCTGCATCGTCACGCTCGAGCCTGTCGAAGCGCATATCGACGAACCGGTCGAAGCGCTTCTGCTGCCCGAGGATTCCAAGCTTGGACGGCAGGGTTTCGATGGCGGCGGCGAGATCCTGCTCGACGCGGAAGGCCCTGACAGTCCAGAGACATTTTCCGGTGACACGATCGATGTCGGGGCACTCGCCGAACAGTATTTCGGGCTCGCCATCGACCCCTATCCGCGTAAGCAGGGCGCATCGCTCAACGCCGGCAGCGAGACCGAACCGGCGGAGAATGAATTTCAGCAAAAACTGCGATCCTTGCTGGGAAAATCCTGAAAAGCTCGCCCGCGACGGAAAAGTCGGTTGTGTGGCAGCCCAAAACCGTTATTTTCGCCGAACCTTCGCGGTCGCTAAACGACCTGCCGCCTAACCGTGAGACAAATACCGCGTGATCAGGATTTCCATCGATGCCATGGGCGGCGATCACGGACCAGCCGTGGTCATTCCAGCGCTCATGACGGTCGCGACCCGTCGTCCCGACATCCGCTTCGTCATCTTCGGGCGTGAGGAGGTCGTGCGCCCGGAGCTCGCCAAATTTCCCAAGCTTGCCGAGATCAGCGAATTCTTCCATTGCGAAATTGCGGTCAGGATGGACGACAAGCCGAGCCAGGCGCTGCGCCACGGCCGCTGGAAGTCATCGATGTGGAAGGCCGTCGAAGCGGTCAAGGCCGGCACGGCCGACGCCTGCATTTCCGCGGGCAACACCGGTGCGCTGATGGCGATGTCGAAATTCTGCCTGCGCACCATGGCCACCATCGATCGCCCGGCGATCGCAGCCCTTTGGCCGACATTGCGCGGCGAAAGCGTGGTGCTGGACGTCGGCGCGACCATTGGGGCCGATGCGCAACAGCTCATCGATTTTGCCATTCTCGGCACCGGCATGGCGCGCTCGGTCTTCGGCATAGCCCGGCCCAGCGTCGGCCTGCTCAATGTCGGCGTCGAGGAGATCAAAGGCCAGGAAGAGGTCAAGGAGGCGGGGCGCATGCTGCGCGAAGCCAACATGGCCTCGATGAACTATCACGGTTTCGTCGAGGGCGACGATATCGGCAAGGGCACGGTCGACGTTGTGGTGACCGAGGGCTTCGCCGGCAACATCGCTCTGAAGACCGCGGAAGGCACGGCGCGCCAGATAGCGGGTTATCTGCGCGCCGCGATGAGCCGCACCCTGATGGCCAGGATCGGCTACGTCTTCGCTAAGGGCGCCTTCAACCGCTTGCGCGAAAAGATGGATGTCGGCCGCTCCAATGGCGGCGTTTTCCTGGGGCTGAGCGGGATCGTCGTCAAAAGCCATGGCGGTGCTGATTCTGACGGGTTCGCCGCCGCGATCGAACTCGGCTATGACATGGTCCGCAACAACCTCCTCGACCGTATCGAGGCCGATCTGGACCTGTTTCATGCGCGCAACCCGCGCGCCCTGTCATCTAGGAAATCCGACGTCGTCACCGACGCAAAGGAATAGGAAAGAACTTTGATCAGATCAGTCGTGCGCGGCACGGGCGCCGCGCTGCCCCGCCGAATCATGAAGAATGCCGATTTCGAAGGCATGGTCGAGACCTCCGACGAGTGGATCGCCCAGCGCACCGGCATTCGCCAGCGCCACATCGCGGGCGATGACGAGACGACGGCTTCGCTGGGGGAAGCGGCGGCACGTGCCGCACTTGCCAATGCGGGCCTCACGCCCGCCGACATCGATCTGATCGTGCTGGCGACCTCGACGCCCAACAACACGTTTCCGGCCACCGCCGTCGAGATCCAGAACCGGCTCGGTATGCATCACGGCTTTGCCTTCGACATGCAGGCGGTCTGTTCGGGTTTCGTCTATGCCGTGACCACCGCCGATCTCTACATCCGCGGCGGCCTGGCCAAGCGTGTCCTGGTGATCGGGTCCGAAACATTCTCGCGCATTCTCGACTGGAGCGACCGGTCGACCTGTGTGCTGTTCGGCGACGGCGCCGGTGCCATGATCCTGGAAGCGGGCGAGGGCGCGGGCACGATCGCCGACCATGGCGTTCTGGCGGCCAGCCTGCGCTCCGACGGCACGCACAAGGACAAGCTTTTTGTCGATGGCGGGCCGTCGACGACGGGTACGGTCGGCCATCTCCGGATGGAGGGCCGCGAAGTCTTCAAGCACGCGGTCGGCATGATCACCGACGTCATCGAGGCGACGTTTGCGCAAGCCGGTATCTCAGCCGAGGATCTCGATTGGTTCGTGCCGCACCAGGCCAATAAACGAATTATTGACGCTTCCGCCAAGAAGCTCGGGATAGCTGAGCAAAAGGTGGTGGTTACGGTCGATTTGCACGGTAACACCTCGGCTGCTTCCGTGCCGTTGGCGCTGTCGGTGGCCGTTGCCGACGGCCGCATCAAGAAGGGCGATCTCGTCCTCCTGGAAGCGATGGGTGGCGGCTTCACCTGGGGCGCTGTCCTGGTTCGCTGGTAAGTGCCGAACGGTCCAGTTTCGGTCCTTGACCTTGACGGATCAATTACTTAGGCTCTGCCGTTGTTGTGCCGAATTTTATGTTTTGAGCTGATGGGACGGTCGCATGGGGGGAAAGACACTTACGCGCGCCGACCTTGCCGAGGCAGTTTACCGGAAGGTCGGCCTGTCGCGCACTGAATCGGCCGAACTCGTCGAAGCGGTGCTGGATGAAATCTGCGAAGCCATCGTGCGCGGCGAAACGGTGAAGCTGTCGTCCTTCGCGACATTCCACGTCCGCTCCAAGAACGAGCGTATCGGCCGCAATCCCAAGACCGGCGAGGAAGTGCCGATCCTGCCGCGTCGGGTGATGACCTTCAAGTCGTCCAACGTGCTGAAGAGCCGTATCTTGCGCTCCCATCAGAGCGGCAAGGCCAAAAGCGGCAAGTAATCCTACTGCGCGGTTGAAAACCGCCGCCGCCATGACGCCGGGCTTGAATATTGCTTCATAAACCGCTGAAATAAGCCCCGATTCGGCAGCTAGGCCGGATCATCGTCCAGCGTGAGGATTCGCCCATGGACAAGAGCCCCGACGCCTTTCGTACCATCAGCGAGGTCGCCGAAGATCTCGATTTGCCGCAGCATGTGCTGCGCTTCTGGGAAACGCGTTTCAACCAGATCAAGCCGATGAAGCGCGGCGGCGGCCGTCGTTACTACCGGCCGCAGGATGTCGAGCTGATCAAGGGCATCCGCCACATGCTCTACGACCAGGGCTACACCATCAAGGGCGTGCAGAAGCTGTTGCGCGAGAACGGCAACCATTTCCTGGTTGCCATCGGCAATGGCGACATGGCCGCCGTCGAGGCGATCTCGCAGCGAAGGCAGGCTGACCAGGTGCCGCTGACGCCGGCGGCCCAGCCGCGCAGCATGGACGACGAACTGGTCGGCCAGCCGCGCGTCAAACCCAGCCGTCGCTTTTTCGGCCTGGGCAAGAGCGACGAGGACGGTCCGGTGCAGCCGGATGCATCGAAACTCTCGCGCGACAACAGGGCCTTGCTGCAGGAGGCGCTGTTCGACCTCCTGGAATGCAAGCGCCTGCTTGATCAGGTGCGCTGACCGCAGCCCGACGCGATAGTTCGAAACCGGAACCCGTCTTCCGGTGAGGCGTTACGTTTCCTTCTGCAAGTGAAGGAAACACATCATGGCATCATTTTCGACCCTCTCGGACATCGATCTCGACAGGCAGGTCGCGGCTCTCACCAAAGAACTGGCCAGCTTGAAGAGGGCTGTGGCAAGGCGAGGCGGCGCCTACTACGAGGACGGTCGCGATGCAGCCTTCGACACCTATTCCGATCTTGCGGGGCGTCTGCGCGACGCCATGCCGGCACTGCGCAAACAGGGCAGGGTGATCGAGAGGTCGGCCCGCGACCATCCGGCGGCTGCCGCTGCTGTCGGCCTTGTGGTGCTCGGTCTTGTCGCCAGTCTGCTGTTCAGCCGGCGCTGAGGCGGTGCTTCTGATGGTGGAGATAGCTGGCGCCGTCATTCGACGAACTTGGTGCGCCCAAATCGTGTCGAGCTGACGCGCCGCAATGCCAAGGGACGACCGGCCTTGGACAGGGAAGCCAAGGCCGGTCTTCTCGGTGGCAGTCTGCGGTGCTTAGGCCTTGTTTCCGATCACATGGTGGTGGTGGCGGTGATGATGGTGATGGCGGACATGGTGGCGATGATGATGGTGGTGACGATGATGCTTTGCCATCGGCGCCGCATCCGCACTCGTCGCACCGATGACGGGCACCGTGAAAGCCAATGCAACTGCAAGCCCGAGGGCCGAGAGGAGGGACTTCTTCATGGATCGTTTCCTTTTGTTTCGCGGGCGCATATGGATCGGGGCGATAGCCCGCCCGCCGCGAATGGAATTACGCGCCTGAATTTTTTCGTCAGTATTTCCCGATTGTAGAATTTTGTTTCTGGACTGTTTCTGCCCAATCCAGCCTCCCGCCACCATGCACGGCAAGATCGAGAGGCGGCCATTGGCCGCCTGTCCGACTACATCGGCGGCACGACGCCGTTGGTTCCGACCACGACGCGGCTGGCGCTGAGTGCGCCGTCACTGCCCCGCTCAGCGGTGACAAAGACCGTCGCACCCGGCTTGAGGTCGGTCGGCGTCGCCGGCGCGAAGGTGACGACAGGGGTGGTGTCGGGAATCGAAATCTTCTTGGTCTGGCCATTGTCATAGGTCAGCGTGACGGATCGCCCGCTTATATCGGTAACATCGGCGACGGTGCCGTTGGTCATCCGGCTGTTTGGCTGCAGGTCCCAGGGGCGGTCACCCTCGCCAGTGCCTTTCAGCGCGGCCGGGAAGACCACCACCTCCAGGGCGCCGCTGCCGCCATCCGCTTTCGATACGGAGGCAATGCCGAGGAAATCGTCCTGCTTGATGTCCGTTGCCGAGGCGTTGGCGACGCCCGAGATCTTCCAGCCGGCCTTGAGCTTGATCGCGTCGGTATCGCCCTGGCGGGTTTTCACGGTGAGCAGCGTGGGCTTAAAACTGACCACCGTGCCGCGCACACGAAGCGCGCCTGCGGCTTGGGCGGCGCCCGCGCCGGCGACGGAAAGGCTGGAAATCGTGCCGAGCACGACCATGACTGTCTTCAAGTTCATTGCAAAAAATCCTTCCGGGAGAGAACTGGCTGGAACCGGATGGTTTCGCGCCAGCGACCCGGAGATAACGAATGGGCGCGGCGAAACTGCCGGCAAAAGGCCAATCAGGCCTTCAAAACAACTTGATCGCGACGTGTGCGCCAGAGGCCGCGCCAGGCACCCGGTTCACGATCCCGTGACGGCCATTTTGGCCCTTGGCAAATCACCAGTGAGAGGGCATCTTCCCGACCGTCTCAGGCAACACTCCTCATTTGATCAAACTCTTTCAGTCATGGAGTTGCCAATGCCCCATAATGCGAAAAGCGAACCCCACTCCGAACCGGCAACCAACGGGAGCGGGCCAGATTACAACACCCTCAGAGCGATGCGGGAGACCCGCGGTTACAGCGTGGAAGAGCTCTCCCTGACATGCGGCCTGGCGGTGGACGAGATTGAGGATATCGAAAGCGGCAGAGTGACCGATCCGTCGAAGCTGCGTCGTATTGTGTCCGCGCTTCACCTTCCCCAGGAAGCTCTGATCACCCCGGCTGCGCCGCCGGCGGCGCAAGGTCGATCGCTGGCGTAGACCCGCACCAGGCATTCCAGAGAACCCGCCAAGGCCCTCTTGGCGGGTTTCTTTGTACCTGCCGCAGCGTCTGCTTCAGCCTGGCGCTTGCCGATTTGTATGCCGCGCGTGCTTATATGCGCGGCGGCCCCGGCTGCTGGACAGCAATCCGCCGTCCTTCAAGTTTTTGAACCATGGGTTTTTCGATATGAGCCTGGACTCCGTTCGTGCGTTCTTCGCCGCCCACGCGCCTGACATCGACGTCATCGTCACGGAGGCGAGCTCGGCGACGGTGACCCTGGCGGCCGAGGCGCATGGCGTGCTGCCGGCGCAGATCGCCAAGACGATCTGCCTGCGCGTCGGCGACCGCACCATGCTGGTGGTGACCAGCGGCATCGCCAGGCTGGACAACCGCAAGTTCAAGGACCAGTTCGGCGGCAAGCCGCGCATGCTCGACGCGGCGGAAGTTGTCGAAGCGACGAGCCACCCGGTCGGCGGCGTCTGCCCGTTCGGCCTGCCGGCGCCGCTGCCGGTCTATTGCGACGTATCGCTGCGCGAATTTGACGAGGTCGTGCCCGCGGCAGGCGCCACCAATGCGGCGGTGCGGATCAGCCCGCAGCGCATGGTTGAGCTAATCGGCGCCGAATGGGTCGATGTGTGCCAGGGGTAGCCCCTCGACGCTTTGGGATGGAAAGTTCACGACGCATCTCGCGTCATTAACTTGGAGGATACGCCGCCCGGCGCATTGACATCACGGTATCCTGCAGCCAGCAGGGCGGCCGCGACATCGGCGGCTTCTATCCCATCAAGCAGACCCCGATGCTTGATCGATCTGGACTTAGGCTTTGCTTTCCTGCGAGCACAGCTGAGGATCGCGCTGAGGCGCGTTGGGTATGGTCCCTGTTGCGGGGACCCTGTGGAAAGCGTGCGCCCATGACGAATCTCGTCATGTCAGCCAAGTGAATCGGCTATTTGTATTGGTGATTGCCGGCGGCAATCCACCAAAGGATGCGCAGTTCAAGGATTCTTCCGTGGTAAACAGCATTTCGAGGGCGATAATTTTGACGGCCGCAGTCTTTCTTGCTGTTAGCGCCATCTGGCAAGGTGCACATGATGCTTGCAGTCCTGTTGCGCATTACGGACTCTGCCAGTTCTCCTCCAATTTCCACTGGGAGTGGCTGTATGACTACCAAACACTAATCGCGGGCTTGGTTGCTTTGGCTGGCGCCTGGTGGGGCGTGCGCGCAATCAATATGCAAATGAGGCAGGAGATTTGTCTTGAAGCCGAGAGGCTGGCAAGCCGCAGAGCGGCAGCCCGCGCCACTCTGCCGCTATCGCTAAGCCTCCTTTCCGAATACGCCGAAGAGTGCGCCTCGATACTAAGAAGCCTGCTAGACAGGTGTGTTGATGGATCGCTTCCACGATCAGTCAAAGTAAAAGATTTTCCTACGCCTCCGGCCGAAGCAATTCAGGCTTTTAAGGAAATGACGGAGGTGTCGCTTCCGACCGACAGGGAAACATTGGCGGCCACTCTGACGAAAATACAGATTCAGAGGTCGAGGATAAGCTCGATAGTTCCCAAAAGGCGCCCGGAGCGAATGATCGTGGCGGCCGCCAATTTGGAAGAATACATTCTCGACGCTGCCGAAATTTACGCGCGGTCCGCTGCGCTGTACGATTACGCGAGGCGTAAAACCGAAAAAATTCCAGATGCAGTAGTTACCATAGATTCGCAGATCAGCGCGCTCAATAACCTTGGGATTTTTGACGAACTGCGAGAGAGGCTGGTGGCTACGCTGAGAAGACGAGCCAAGCAGCCGGATTAGACCCGCCCTCACTTCCAGGCGGCAAGCTGCCGCTGATGTTGCTATCATTCAAAGAACGGTAACGCCAAGCCAGCGCATTGCCGTTCATCCTGCGCTGAGATCGCCGCGCCATAAGAGATAGGGGCTTCCTAAGCATGCACCCGCTTCAATTCCTCAAGGACTTCGTAGAACCATCGGTTGCCGAGTGGGCGGCCCAGGACCTGAGCGTGCGGCATGCCATAATCGCACTGGGTGAAATTGATAATCTAGCCGAACACTTCATCCGGCACACTAATCCAATCGCGCAAAAAGTCAGCTTGGAGCGGGATTCCCTCGGCTCGGCCGTGCCTGCGTTGGCCATCGCACGGGACATACACGACACTCACAAGCACGGAGCACTAGGCAGAAAAACAGCAACGATCACTCGGGGCCAAAAACCAACCAAAGCTCAGCGCGGTGGGGGATTTTCAGCTGAAACGTTCAGTTCAGGATTCGATATTGGTGAGCCTGCTCTTGTGGTGACAGAGGATGACCAGACCCGGCAATTCTTGGATGACGTTATTGGGGAGGCCATGAGGTATTGGCGAGCCGAGATTGCGAAGCTCCCAGTTTAGCAGGGAATGGATCTCGTAAAATGCTTTGAGCTCCGAGCATCCTGCTCATCTGCAGGCGGCGACCAGCCGACATTCTGAAAATCTGCGGGTGCTTTGAAAGACACTGGTTGAGCAAATCTCAGATCGCCAATGCGCACGGATGCAGAACATCCAACTGTCCAGTTCGGGACTTTTCTCGGGAGTCCTGTTCCGAGACTGGCGATTTGAGTGCCCTTCGTTCCGAAAAGGGAAAAGGCGCTTCCGGCGCCTTCGATAAAAACTAGGGGCTTCAAGGAAACTAATGGTCGGAGTGGCCGGATTCGAACCGACGACCCCTTGACCCCCAGTCAAGTGCGCTACCGGGCTGCGCTACACTCCGGACCGGTCGCGATGTATCGTGATAACCCCGTGCGGGTCAACCGAATTCCGCGACTTTTATCCCGCTGCGATTGCCGGTGCCGGCGAGCCCTGAAAGGCAGGCCGCAACAACCGCTGGTGCCTGTATTCCAGAGCGATGGCGCCCCAGATCAGGCCGAGCAGCAGGTACACGTGGCGCCAGTGGTCGATGTCGATGAAGGTGCCGAGCCCGATATTGCCGATGAAGGCGACATAGGCGCACAGGAGATAGGGCTGCCACGGCCGGTCGCGCAGCAGGATGCGGAAGCCGGCTGCTATCGTCCACAAGACGAGCGCGAGGAACGACACGAAGCCGAGCCAGCCATAATCCATCAGCATCTTCAGCCAGATGTCGTGGGTGTCTTCACCGAAGATCGTGCCGAAGACCAGCGGGCCGATGCCGAACGGATGCTCCATCGCCATCTGGAAGCCGATGCCGTAGCGGGCGAAGCGGCCGAGCCGGGCGGTGTCGTAGCTCTGTTCGAGATGGGCACGGTTGGAGAACATCTCCGACACGCCGGGCAGCTGCAGGATGACGATCATGGCGACGACCAGCAGCGCCAGTGCTGCAATCGTCATCACCACCACGCGCAGCCGGAACATGCCGCTGGCGCTCTGCAGGAACAGGCAGCCGGTGAGCAGGACGGCCGAAACGGCGAACATGCCCCAGGCGCCGCGCGAAAAGGAGAAGAAGATGCCGGCGGTGATGATCAGCAGTGGCACCGCCAGCAGCGGCATGCGCGTCACCGGTCCGGTCAGGAGCAAATAGAGCAGATAGATGCCGGGCAGCACCAGGAACGGTCCAAACACGTTCGGATCCTGGAAGGCGCCGGCGGCACGGTCGTATTTGGTGAACATCTCGGCGCCCGGAAAGGCATGGAAGTAGCCTGCAATGCCAAGCAGCGAGGTGGCCACGGCCGAAACCACATAGGCAATGAAGATCAATCGGTAGAGGCTCGGCTGTACGGCTGTGATCGATGCGAAGAACACCGCGCTGAAGGCGAGAAACAGCGACACGGCGAGATAGAGCGGCGTGTTGGCGAGGTCCGCCATCTGCGTCATGGAGATCATGCCGCCGATGTTCATCGTCACCAGCAGCACCAGCAGCGGCGTTGCCGCGCGGGAAATCCGCAAGCCGAAAAGCGCCCAGATGGCAATCAGCCCCGCCATGTAGAGCTCATAGGGCGCCGGCTCGCTGATGACGAAGCCGGACAGCAGAATGCCGATGAAGACCGCGCCCGAGGAAATCAGCGCGACCAGCTTGGCGTTGACCACGACCTGCGGCAGATCATGGCTGATCGCGCTCAATAGGCGTTTTCCGTATTGAGCAGCCGGAGCGGCGTCAGGAACAGGATCCGCAAATCGAACAGCAGCGACCAGTTCTCGATGTAGTAGAGATCATACTCCGTGCGCATGCGGATCTTCTCGTTGGTGTCCATCTCGCCGCGCCAGCCATTGATCTGCGCCCAGCCGGTGACGCCGGGCTTGACCTTGTGGCGGGCGAAATAGCCGTCGACGACCTCGTTGTAGAGCAGGTTATGCGACTGCGCGGCGATGGCGTGCGGACGCGGGCCGACCAGCGATAGCGAACCCAGAAGCGAATTGAAGAACTGCGGCAGCTCGTCGATCGAGGTCTTGCGGATGAAGCGGCCGACGCGGGTGACGCGAGGATCGTTCTTGGTCACCGTCTGCTTGGCGGTCGGGTCGGCCTTGTCGGTATACATCGAACGGAACTTATAGACCTCGATGATCTCGTTGTTGAAACCGTGCCGCTTCTGATGGAACAGCACCGGACCCTTGCTGTCGAGCTTGATGGCGATGGCGGTCGCCAGCATCACCGGCGAGAACACGACGATGCCGATCAGGCTGAAGACGATGTCGAAGGCGCGTTTGGCCACCGAATCCCAGTCGTTGATCGGCTTGTCGAAGATGTCGAGCATCGGCACCGCGCCGATGTAGGAATAGGCACGCGGGCGAAACTGCAGTGCGTTGGAATGCGCCGAAAGCCGGATGTCGACCGGCAGCACCCACAGCTTCTTCAGCAACTGCAGAACGCGGGATTCGGCGGTCAGCGGCAGCGACACGATCAGCATGTCGATGCGGGCGATGCGGGCGAATTCAATCAGTTCCGAAATGGTGCCGAGCTTGGGGTAGCCGGCGACGATGGGCGGCGAGCGCTTATCGCCGCGATCGTCGAAGATGCCGCAGATGCGGATATCGTTGTAGGGCTGCTTTTCGACCGAGCGGATCAGGATTTCCGCCGCCTTGCCGCCGCCGACGATGACGGCGCGCCGCTCCATGCGGCCATCGCGCGCCCAGGCCCGGATCAGCTTCGACATTACCAGCCTGAGGCCGAAGATGAGAACGAAGCCGATGACGAACCAGCTGCCCAACAAAAGACGCGAATAGTTTTCCGACATCTTCATGACGAACGCCGTCAGCGCCATGAGGGCGAAAGTGCCGGCCCAGACCAGCAGCACGCGGCCGAAATTGGCGATCGGCCGCATCAGGGCGACGATCTGGTAGCAGTCGGTGACGTCGAGCAGCACCACGGCAAGGAACGACGCGGCGGCGATCGTTACCGGATACTGCCAGGCGAGATAATTGAAGAACCCGACATAATGGAAATAGACGGCGAGCCCGGACAGGAACAGCAAGCCGAATTCGACCATGCGCAGGACGCCGCTGACCATGATCGGCGACATCGTATCGCGCCGGTACTGCGAGGCGACCTGGCGCGCGACATCGTTCATGCCGCTTGGCGTGTCGCCATCGGCCGGGCCGTCGAATTTACGCACCGCCTCTGCTGAAAAGCGGCGCGCGGGGTCGATCTCGTTCATGAGGGCTTTCCGCAAGCTTCCCCTCGGTCATAGCAAAAGAGAGCTAAGAAACCCTTGAAACAACATACGGCTTTGGAACGGCTTGGTCCTGCGCCTACCTGTCGAGCGCGGCGAAATAGGCGTTCTCGATGTCGGCGGCCATCACATCGGCGCCGAAGCGTGCCTTGAGGTCGGCCTCATCCGGCATCAGGTCGCGATAGGCGGCCGGGTCGGCCAGCGCCTGGCTCATCCTTTCGGCGAGCTCGATCGGGTCAGGTCGGATCAGGGCAGGGGAACCGGTGTCGAATATCTCCGGAATGCCGCCGACCGCTGTTGCGATCATCGGCTTTCCCGCGGCAAGCGTTTCCAGGACGATATAGGGCATGGCTTCGGCGCGCGAAGGAACGATGATAAGCGCGGCAAGGGCAAAGGCCTCCCTGGCCGGCATCGGCGGTAGGAAGCGGACATGGCGCTCGAGCCCGAGGCGTTTCACTTGCCCGTGGTAACGCGGTAGGTCGTCGCCGTCGCCGACCATCACCGCGGTCAGCGCGCGGCCGAACCGTGGGCCGGCGAGCGCCAATGCGTCGATGAAGATGTCCGGCCCCTTCAGGTCGCGCATCATGCCGATATAAAGCAGGTCGGCTGCGTCCGGCGCGGTGATCACCGGCTCGAATTCAGTGGCGCGCAGGCCGTTATAGACGAGGGTGTTGGGAATGGGCGGCTCGCCGACCTTGTGGCGATAGGTCCGCCGCTCATAGTCCGAGACAAACAGCAGATAGTCGGTGAAGCGAGCCATGAAGCGCTCGAGCGCGAAGAACAGCTTTCCGGTGGTCGTGTTCTCGTCATAGTGGAGGGAGCCGCCATGCGGCGAATAAAGGCGGGCTACGCGAGACCTTGATACCCGCAACAACGAGCCGAACAGACGGGCATAGGCGCCACCCTTGGCGCCGTGCCCGTGCAGTACGTCCGGCCGCAATTCCTTGATGATCCTGTACGTGCGCCAGGCCGAGGCAAGGTCGCCGGGACCGACGTGGCGCTGCATCGGCGTGCGATGAATGCCGAGCGCCAGCATGTTCTTCATCTGCTCGAACAGATGTTCCTCGAACGCGCCGCCCGTCGTCGAATCGCAGACGATGCCGACGGAATGCCCGGCGGCGACCTGCGCCTCGGTCAGGTCGCGCACATGCCGGAAAATTCCTCCGACGGGTGAGCGAAAGCAATGGACGATCCTGAGCCTGTCCGCCACTTGGTATCTGTCAGAACAGGCGTTCGCGGACGTAGACCGTATCGCCCGGCAGCAGCGGGTCGGAGGTGACCACGCGGCCGGTCATCACCTTGCCGTTGATGTCGCGGGTGATGTCGACGCTTTCCTGGTTGGCGCGCGGCGTGAAGCCGCCGGCAATGGCGATTGCCTTCTGCACCGTCAGGCCGGGGACGTAAGAGTATTGGCCGGCGGCACCCACTTCGCCCATGACGAAGATCGGCCGGTAGCGGTCGATCTCGACCGAAACGTCGGGATCGCGCAGATAGCCTTGCCGCAATTTGTCGGCGATCTCCTTTTCCATCTGCTGCGCGGTGTGGCCGCGCGCCGGTATGGCGCCGACAAGCGGGAAGGAGAGATAGCCGGATTGATCGACGCTGTAGGTGTTGGTCAGCCCGTCCTGCTCGAACACGGTGACGCGGACGCGATCGCCGGCGCCAAGACGATAGGGCTGATCGAGCACCTCATGGA
>NZ_RZRP01000007.1:0-26772 GCF_003997795.1 Mesorhizobium sp. M7A.F.Ca.US.005.03.2.1
ACATTGGCACGGTCATGCTGGGTGACCGCAACTGCCGCTTGAAGATTGTCAACCGACGACGAATTCATGGTGTTTTTTCCTCGAGACATTCATGTTGGATGCACGTTGCAGCGCCTGCTGGTTGAGGGTCGTGGGTCAACAAATACAGCGATGCTGCCATTTTCAGAGCGAAACCCGACGCGCCGCCGGCGGCCATGAAATAGATGACGGTGACTGGCTGCCAGCCCGCCTGGGCGCCGGCGAGCAACGGGCCAAACACGAGAACTGCTCGTGCGAGGTCGATGACCAGTCTTGTTCCTTGCCGACGTAGCAGAGCGGGAACGTCGCTAAGCGGAGTCGACAACGCTTGTGCCGCGCCCATCAGCGCCAGTGCGGTCATGATTTCCGCGGTGGGCATCCAAGGCTCGCCCAGGAGCGGAACGACCACATAGGGCGCGGCGAGTCCAAGCAGCAATATCGGCACCGCGGTAAAGCCGGCAGCCAGCAGGAGAAGCCCGCGTGCCACGCCAAGCAGGTGTCCACGATTGTTGTTCTGGTTTGCTTCGGCGACAAAAACATTGCTGAGCGGTGAAGCGATCAGCGTCACTGGACCGGTAACCAGGCGCGTTGCCACGCCCAAATATCCGGCAAATGCGGTGCCGAACAGCCCACCGACAAGAACTGCCGGAAGATTGTTGATCGCTATGCTCGCGAGTGTTGCGGGGATATCGAACAGAGGAAATTTGTATTCCCGCCGGGCCTTTTCGAACACCGCACGCCAGGGTGCCCGGGCGATGCCGCGCAAATCCTCCCAGCTCGTCACCCGATAACCGATATACCCGATAAAGACGAACTGGCTCAAAATATGGGCATGGATCATCGCTTCGCCGCCAAGGTTGGCAATGCCGAAAACCAATTGCAGTGCAGCCATGCTCGCCGGCAGGATCAGCCGCCCAAGGGCAAAGTCGCGCAAAAGCCCAGCACGCAGGCTCCAGCAGTTCATGGCTTCGACCAGACCTGCGCCTCCCATTCCGATCGGAATGAGCCAGGCAAGCGAGCCGAGGCGGTTGGGAGCAAGGTTCGACAGCATCTGTCCGGCCGAAAAGGCCAGGACGGTGGTCACGAACACAGCCAAAAGGATAAGCTTGACCGTCACATAGGCCTGGGCGCTCCCCTTAACCCCATAGAGTGACGCCTCGAAGCGCAATGCTGCGACCCCGGCGAGTATGTTCACAATCGACAGATAAATCGTAAAGATGCCGAAATCCGCAGGCGAATAGAGCCGCGCCAAGACCGGAATCGCAGCAAGAAGGGTGAGTTGGCCGACAATTGCCATCGCCGACACTTCACCAGCTGCACGAATGATCGAACCGATCGTGCTCGGCCGAACAGCGATGATGGCTGTGTCGGCCGCGGGAACCATCTTGGGTCTCAGAAGGTCGCTCAGTGCCATCGGTTCGCGCTTCCGAGGGAGGCAAATATCGGGGATTGCCGCAGCCTACGATGCACACCGAACCTTGCCATCATTCACCTGAATGACGCGCTCTGCGGACAGGCTGCACCCTGAATCGTCCGGGCCGCTCCCTGGATGAACCGCCCCCGGATCGTCCGCGGCCCAAGGACGAGCCTGTGCTTGGTCATGCTATCTGCTCGCGCAAGAGGTCGGCGCTATCCTCGAGCCGATATCCAGCATGTTTTTTCAAGTTCACTTGCGTGAGGACGCTGCCGACGGGTACCGCAAGAGAACCGTTGCCCTGAAGGAGTTCCAGCACCCCGCGAGCGAGGGTACGTGGCGTTTTCCTCCATCGGACGGCAAAAAGCACCGCATCAGCCCATCCAGCCAGAAATTTGGCTTCCGGCCGCCCGAGCGCCGACGGCAGGTTTATGATGACGATGCGATAGGTCAAGTGCAGATCCGCCATCACTTTGCCCCCATCCTCGCAGGACAACACCGCCAGCAGATCGTCCGACGGAGCAGCGGTCATCACGTCGATGCCGATTTCATGCAGACTGGCCACGGCGTTTTCCAGGTTGCTGCGATTGCAGACATAGTCAGCGAAGGAATGGCGGCTCTTGCGCTCGCTGAACTGATGCAGGAACTCGAGCGTGAGTTGAACGCCCTTGCGTTCAAGATCGATCAAGAGAACACGGCCGCCCATCCGCGTGCCGGCCAGCGCCAGACTCCATGCGAGCTCGGTCCCCCCATCCTCCGGGACGCTGGAGGTGACAAGCGCCGTGTACGACGAACGAGCCCTCAGCGCATTGGGCGCCGCAGCAATCAGCAACGACGTCACGGCGCGGCTATAGGCGGAGCTGCGCTCGCCCAGGACAAGGGTTCGCAGTCGTTTGGCATGCACCCTGCCTGCTTCGGGAATCTGCCCCATACATGGAACCTTGAGCACCGCTTCCGCCTCGGTCTCACCGCGAAAAGTCCGATCGAAGTGATTGCGCATCGTGACGAAAATCGCGCCCAGTATAGCGAACACAATCATCCCGGGCGGAACAAGGAAGATGGCGGGCAAGGTCTGCGGGATGGTCGGCGGCCATGCCGCCGATAGGATGGAAATTCCAGCCGAGGGAACTCCGATACGCCGCGTCAAATCCTGTTGCCGGCCAAGAAGTTCGTTGTATCGCTGGGTCAGCAAACTGACCTGCGGCTCGAGAACCCGCAACCCGGAAAGCCGGCTGGCGGTGTCGGCCATGACCGCATCCAAAATGGCCTTCCGGCTCTCAAGAGTGGCGATCTGGGCACGGAAAATGTTTGCGTCCGCAGCAATCTTGTCGATGCCTTGTTCGACCTTGCTTTCGGTCAGGTTTCTGAGTTCTTGGTCCGCAGGCGCGCGAGCCTGTCGAGCCGCGAGATCGGCAAGTTCAGGCCCGCCAATGGCTTCGGCCACGGAGACGAAAGAAGCCCCCTGCGCTCGAAGCTCCTGAACATGTCGCAGCCGAGTTTCCACAGCGGCGAGATCTGCGTTTGACATCGACAATTGCTGGCTGAGGTCGGCCCGTTCCCTGGCTGCATTGTCCGCCGAGCCTTGGTCGATGGCTCCGTGGCTCAACCGATATTTCTCAAGGCGGTCGGCCGCTGCCTGCAGATCGTTTTGCAGCCTGGGCAGGCTGGTGGTGATCGCATCGAGTTCTTGCTGGTCGGATGCCTGCCTTCTCCTTATCAGATTGTCGACATAGACCTGAGCGAATGTGTTGGCCACGAGCGCCGCCCGCGCGGGACTGTCATCGGCGAAAGCGACGGAGACTACTCTCGATCGCAGCTCCTGCCCGACCCGCATTCCTTGCCGCAAGGCTCTCAATTCGGAGGCATCCTCGGCTTGTGAATCGCTGATTGTTTTGTCCGCTCCTGGCCACAGTCGGTCCAGTAGACCACCGGCAAGCGAGCGTGTCCTCGGGGGAGGGATGGCAGACGGCTCAAGCCGGGAATTCCCGCTAGCGGAATTGTCCTGTCCGGTTTCAGCCGCACCTGTCTTGCGCAGTGCCGCCATGACGCGGCGCAGATGGTCTTGCGACGATAGCATCGTGATGTGGTCATCTATGCTTGAATCGACGAGGTCCTGCGAAGACGGGGCGCCGACGGGCAGTGAACCGCGCGATGGGGCGTCGATGATAAGCTGAGTAGTTGCTTCGTAGAGAACCGGGCGAAGACTTCCAAGCAACCCCGCCAGCAGCCCGCCCAACACAGCGAAGGCAACAATAGACCATTTTCGCCTTGCCAGAATCACGAAGAGTTGGCGCGACGCGGTGGGCGGCTCGACATATTCGCGCAATGACCGCACGTGCACTCTGCCTTCGAGAACCGGTGCTGGTGGTTGATTGATCCGTGGCAGCTGGATCGGGCTGATTGCGGAACCTACCATTTTATACTCCTGCCAGATCGGGTTCATGAATTGGGCCGGTTTGCTGTGCTTGCCGGTTGGCTTGGCTCCGCCAGGCCTGGAACATCAACGCGGACCACAATTCGCGCGAGCGGTTCTGGCCATCAATGTGATCGCGCCAGCAGGCGTCGATCTTCGCAGCGTCCAATACGTCACTGCTTTCTGCTCGCATGTCGGCGAGAAGATCGCTGGCCCAGTTGCGCAGCGGACCCCGCAGCCATGCTGCGATAGGGACATCGAAGCCCTGTTTCGGACGCTCGATCAGGTGCTGCGGGAGATACCGGCGTAGCAATCGACGAAGGATCCATTTGCCGGCGCCATCACGAACTTTCATGTTGGATGGCAGCCGCCAGGAGAATTCGACAACGCGGTGGTCGAGCAGAGGACACCGGCCCTCAAGGCTGTTGGCCATGGTGGCACGGTCCAGCTTCACCAAGATATCGCCGGGCAAGTATCCCTCCATGTCATCGCACAGAAGACGGGAGAGCAGGTCGTCAAGCGGCGGACCGCCGTAGCCGTAGATTGGTTCGGTGGGCCGCTGACGTCCCAGGTTTTCAGCCTGTGGCCGCGCCAGCCGCTGAAACAATTCGTCTTCATTCGATGCCGTGAGCAGCCGGGCGAGACGTTCCATCCGGTCGCTCCGGATAAAATGCCTCGCGCTCGCAGAGAGTGGCAGTTTGCCGATGACATCGTCGCGTCCGGCGCGTGCGAAAAAACCTGCCCCTGCCGCCAAGGTTCGGCGCAGGTGTCGGGGCAGACGCAGGTGTCGTTTCAACCGCTCCGCCATGAAGTGGCGGCCGTATCCTGCGAAGCATTCGTCACCGCCGTCGCCCGACAGCGCTACGGTGACGTGCTGACGAGCGAGCCTGGCAACGAGCAAGGTCGGTATCTGCGATTCATCGGCGAAGGGTTCATCCCAGACCTGCGGCAACTCGGGAATGACGTCACGTGCGGCGCTGGGCGAGAGGTGAAGTTCGGAGTGGTCGGTACCCAGATGACGGGCAACAGCCGCTGCGTATGGAGCTTCATCAAAGCCGCCCTCTGCGAACGAGATCGTGAAACTGCGAACCGGCTTGCAGGATTGAGCCTGCATCAGGGCGATCACGGCTGAGCTGTCGATCCCGCCCGACAGGAAGCCGCCCAGAGGGACGTCGGCGATCATGCGTTCCCGCACGGCCAGCCGAAGCCGGTTGTCCAGTTCGTCAACCAGATCGTCGTCGGTGCCGGTAGCGGGGTTCCGTCGCCCATCGGCTGCAACGTCAGCCAGTGACCACCAGCGGTGAACGCGTTGCGAAAGACGGTCCGCGCTGCGGTCTTCGGCATAATTCGCCGCGGTGACGGAAAGGACGGAACCAGGCGGCAGTTTGAACACGCCTCGCCAGATACAGAGATGGTCCGGCACCCATCCCGTTGAAAGCATTGCCGCCGCGGCATCAAGATCAAGGTCGGGAGAAAAGCCCGGAAAGGTGTTGATCGCCTTCAGCTCAGAGGCGAAAACCAATGCGTCTCGGGTCGAAGCAACATAGAGGGGCTTTTTGCCCATCCTGTCACGGGCCAGATGCAGGCTTCTTGTCTTCAGATCCCACAATGCGAACACGAACATTCCGGCAAAGCGTGTGAGGGCGGTCTCAAGCCCCCAATGCTCGATTGCGCTGAGCATCACTTCGGTGTCGCTGGCACCTTGAAAGGTTTGGCCCGCACCCTCGAGTTCGCAACGCAAATCGCGAAAATTGTATATCTCACCGTTGAAGGTGATCACGTACCGGCCGCTGGCAGAATGCATCGGCTGGTGCCCGGCGGCTGACAGGTCGACAATTGCCAATCGCCTGTGGCCCAATGCGATTCCAGCCTCGCGATCGGCCCAGAGCCCTTCGCCATCCGGGCCCCGGTGACGCAGCGATGCGGTCATCCGCCCGATCGCTTGGAGCGGCTTTATGTCTGTGGCATCGGAAGCCAATAGAATTCCGGCGATCCCACACATTTAGGGCACCCTGGGCTCGGCAAGTTGCCGCCGAAGTGCGGTCGGATTTCCGGCAACGAGGCAGAAAGCCAGCGAAAACCACACGATCGGATGGCGGATGATCAGGTGAGGCATGCTGAAGATTATCGTCGACGCACCGAGCACCAGCAGCGCGTCGAAGCCCGCTCGCCAGGCAACCGACATTGCGGCTCCCACGATCCAGACCAATGCCATCACCGCAAGCAATCCGCCCTGCAGGTAAAGGTCAAGAACGGTATTATGGGCCTCGAAAGGTCGCTGCAGAAATTGACGGTCGGCGACGGGCGGGCGCTCGAGGTGAGGCCCAGGGCCCAATCCCAGCGACCCGGATTTCAACCCCGTTTCCACCGCGTCCTGCCACAGATAGAGCCGGAGTTCGAACGTTTCGAGTGTCGCTTCCCCACCCTGGTCCTTGGTAAGGCTCTTGGCAAAATGGGCGACGCTGGCCTCTTCGGTGAGCGCGTAGGGCGTCATCGCCAGCGCTAAAGGCAAGGAACCCGCCAACAGCACAATTGCTGACAAGCGGGGCAGGCTGGCGCGACCGCTTGTTGCGATCCATGCACGAAGCCGCAATCCGAGAAAGACGAGGCAGCTCAGGATACTGGTGTAGAGATAGGTGTCGCTCTTCGTCAGCCGGCCGACATAAAAGGTCAGGATCAGGCTGGAGAATGCGAGCAAACGGCGCCATGGGTTACGGGTGGTCGTGGCAAGGTGCAAAGCCAGGGGGCCAAAAAGCGCGCAATAGAGCGCAAGTTGGTTCGGGTTCTCGGACCAGCCACGGAATCTGTCCCAGAACCAGGGGTCGACGCCGGGCTGGTGGGCTACCCCAAATGCCAATCCCAGCTGAATTACGAAGCTTCCATTGGCGATGGCGATCACCCACCAGGCACTGCGGCGAAGGTGACGATCGGCGTCGGGCTCCGCGGCCGCCAGGCATGTGAAGCCGGCCAGCAGCATGTAGGCCATCAGGTCATGTACCAGCCCGGTCAAGTAAAGGACGGTGGTCAGGTAGCCGACGATCGTGCCGATTCCCAAAGCCAGCGACAAGATCAGCCAGAAGCTCGCCAGTTGGACAAAAGCGGGTGTGACCTGGAGACGACCCCCGGCGAATATTCGTCCAATCGCCAGAACGATCCAGATCGCGATGAACAATTCGCCATAGCCGAGCGGCAATCCCGGAACGGCCAGTTGCGTCGCGTAGGACATCGCAACTCCCAGGGCGAGCAAGGCGTCCCGGATCATTGACGTGCTCCGCCCCGGTGATCTGCGAGGCTGCCCTCAAGTGCGACAGCAGGGAGCGGTCGCGGAAGCCCCGCGCGGAGTGTGTTTTCGTACAGGTCGCAGTACTGATCGACCACCAACGGCAGGGCAAATCGCTCCCGCACAAGTTCAGCGGAACGGACGCCCATTGCCTTTGCCCCAGCGCGGTCGGACAGCAAGTCTATTGTTCGCGAGGCAAGGGCATCGGCGTCATGCGGTGCAACCAGGTAGCCATTCCACCCGTCTTCGACGACGTCTCTGCAGCCTGGCATCCTGGAAGCCACGATTGGCAGTCCCGAAAGCCCCGCTTCCAGCAACACACGCGGTACTCCTTCGCGATACTGGGTGGGAAAGGCGAATACATCGGCCATGCCAAGGAGATCAGCGACATCGCGTCGTGGACCCAAGGCCAGCACATGAGATGCGTGCCGGTCGATCTCGGACTTGTCGATTGCGAATGAGCCTTCGGATTCTCGCGGGCCGACAAGCACAAATCGTGCTGCTGGTCTTTCGGCCACGACGCGAGGAACCGCCTCGAGGAGGGTTCCCACACCCTTCTGACGGGTCAAGCGGCCGACAAAGATCACCACTTCGGCGGACTGGAGGCCGAGTTCCCTACGCATCTTCGTTGCCGAGGACCCGAGATGGCGCACCGTTGCGAACGCATCGACATCGATTCCGGAACTGCGTATCAGTCGCGAGCTTCCGCGACCGGTCAGCCGAAAGCGCTCGAAGAACAGTTGGTCATCACGATTTTGGAAAACGGTCGCCGCCGTCCACGAAGACGCGAGCCATTGCAGCGCGCAATAGACCGGACGCAGGGCCAAAGCGCGAGGCGCCAGAGATGAGAACGTCCAGCCCAGCCCGTTGATGGTGCGAATAACCGGAACTGTTCCCCGCATGGAAAGGGGCGTCAACAGATTTGGCTTGGTGTCGAAACTCTGGATGATGTCGGGCCGAAGCTCCCGCATCAATCGGCGCATCGTTCCGAGAGCACGCCATTCCCCGCCGCCAGATGCAAACCGGTCGAAGGAAAACCTGTGATGCGAAATGTCATGCCTTAAAAACGGTACGGGAGAACCGCTCGAGACCGCCGTAACGCGAAAGCCTTTCTCTCGCAGCGCGATGAGGAAGGGAACTCTCAAGGCGTGATCCTCGCCTCCCACGCAGACCAGATGTGGGTTCATCTGCCTCTCCCCAGCGCACACGGCGGGCAATCGAGTAACTGACGCTCTCGATGCTGCCACGGCCCGGTTTCATCACCTATGAGCGCATCCCGCCCGAGTGCACGCTATGGGGAGGCCGGGTTCCTGTCCTCGTCCGTTTGAATGACACCATGATGTTTGGAAAGGGGTAGGACCAGTGAGGCGAGATTCCCTCGCAGTGGGGAGCGCTAATGTCCCTCCTGCCTTGCCGATGCAGTCTCACCGGGACGCCCCCACGGCATTGCCTGAAGTGGGCACGATGAGTGGCTGGAGTAAGGCGTGGCGGACCTGAACTCCGCGGCTCGCTGATGGGCGCGAAGTTCGGACGCTCGGCCCAAACGACTGTCGGCGAGGCCCCAAGACCTCGCCGACCTTTTAAGGCATTCGTCGCTGGAGCGTCAGGTGACCAGGAAAGACGATGCGGTAATCGACAGATGCGGAGAGAGGCTCGCGAAATGGATCTGGTTTGCGCCTCCGACGCCGTCGCTGTCGAAAGAAAGAGCTCCGGTCGAACTGTTGTAGATAATGTGATCGGAACTGTCATGCGCCGCTTTGCCGGCAAAGAAAGCGTCCGACGAGAGGCCCCCCTGATCGAGACCGGCAAAGATGGAATGGTCGAGGTGGATCTTGTCCTGGGCTTTGTTGAAATCAGTGATCGTGTCGACGTTTCCAGAACCAAGGGCGGTACTGAACACGAAGGCATCTCTGCCCCCGTGCCCGGTCAGCGTATCGGCCCCGCCGCCACCGTCGATCTTGTTGTTACCGGCATTGCCGTGAATGGTCTGTCCGAATTCGTTGCCGGTCAGATTGATGGCGGCCTTGCCGGACGTCTTGGTGGTTGCGAGTTGCTCGATGTGCGAGCCAGCCGAAAGAGCGAAGCTCACCGAGGCAAGAACCTTGTCGAGGCCGCTTCCTCTCTGCTCCACCACCTTGTCGTGGGCATTGTCGACGTAATAGGTGTCATTGCCGCCATAGCCGGTCATCTTGTCGGCGCCACCGCCGCCATTGATCTTGTTGGCACCGCCATTTCCATAAATGGCTTGACCGAATTCGTTGCCGGTCAGGTTGATGGACGCCCTGCCACCCGAATTGGCGGTGGAGAGCTGCTCGACATGTGATCCCGCCGTAAGAGCGTAACTCACCGAGGCCGCGACCTTGTCGAAGCCCCCGTTTGGCGCTTCCATGACCTTGTCATGAGCATTGTTGACGAGATATTTGTCATTGCCCCTGGTTGCGTGGAAAACGTCTGCGCCGCGCGTGCCATGGAAGACATGATCGCTGCCCGACGGGGCCGGCGCGGTGGGAGCAGGGGTGCCGACGTGAGTAGGAGGTGTGGTCGGTGTGCCGACCGGATCACTGACCGGGGGCGTGACAGGATCACTAACCGGGGGCGAGACCGGGGCATGGGTGCCCTCGAGATTGTGCTGGAGGAAAAAGGCTTTCAGTTCCGAGGCGCTTTCAAGCGCGGTGTCGCCATTCTGCGTTCCCCATTTATAGGTATAGTCAAAGGCCGGCGACGGAACCAGTGCGGCCCAACGATCAATCATGGCCTGCTCCTGGGCAGCGGTGGGCATGACAAACTTGCCGCCAGCGCTGGTTTCCCAGTTGCCACCACCGAACGCCTGGTAAAGCGGGACGATCTTGTCAATCGGGATGCCTGCTTCACCGGCAGCCGCAACCATCTTGTCGATATGGGTGTAGTCGGGAGCCGAAGTGTTGTTGATGGGGTAATAGCCGATACCGTAGAAATCGATGCCCGTATTCGCCGGATTGTAAGCGGCGTGGGCCGGGTCGTTCGGGTTCATGTAGCTCGGGGAGCCATCCGTGCCCAAGTTCATCATCGTGATGAAGGTCTTGGCGCCGGGAACATGAGAATGAATCCAGTCGGATTCCGCCTTTAGGTTTGCAGCGGTTGCGTAGCTGCCCCACTTGCCTGTCGGATCAGGCTCGTCGCTAAGGTAAAACCCGAACACATTTGGATTACCTATGAAGGGAGTGACTTTATCAATGAAAGACGAAGTTACTCCGTCGTGCTCACCGAGATAAACCAAGCCTTTCATGCCATCCGGCAAGGCATTGACTTGCGAAACGTACTGAACATCAGCCAGATTGAATCCGGCGGTTGCGATCTCGGCGGCTGATCCACCGGACGCGTAGTGGAGTGTCATCCAAAAATCCTTTGGTTGATTCGGTTATGCCCCACGTCTGCTTAGTTGACGGCGCATATTAGGCCCAAATCAAATACGACACCCGCTGGATAGAATCTTTGATCGCCGACAGGATTGCTGCACAGCAGGAGATGTTCCGCTTCGGGTCAACCGAAGTCTTTTAAAACAGTGCCGCAACAACAACATAAGCCCCTCTCATCCGGCTCATTGTTGAGCCGCGTGATTGGGAAATATCCGCCTTTCCCGACCGGGTTATCCCCAACTAGGGGAAAGCCAATTGGGGTGCCTCGGCACATGAACCGAGGCTTGCGCTGACGCCCTCGCGGCTCACCCGCCAACTTGACGGTCGAAAGATCGTGCCGCTTGCGGCGTGAAGCGGCCACCTATCGCTGCTTTAGGAGCACTTTCTGCTTTGATCCTATTTAAAAAATCGATGGCCCAACTCTCGTTTGAAATATGATCCGATCCAGCGCATGGAGAAAAAGTCATCTCTCCAAAATATATGTCACCATTAATGCTGTACAAATCGACCCTGACAAACTCAACATCCCTAGATATCGTTTCCGCGATCTCGATCATTTTTTCGAGATTTTCCGGCCTTTCTACGTTTTCTGGCAGGTCATAACCATACATGACATCAATCTGCTTAAAATCCGGAAGAGAAAAGACAGCCCTTTTATGATCAACAAATCTACCGACGTCGACCTGAAGATAAATTGCCTTGCCGCGAACGCAAAAGAATTTGTAGTCACTTAATTCACCACCAGTAGAAATGTTGTCTTCGACAATTAATTTCTTTTCCATTTTATAATATTGTGTCTCTCGCCCAATATTGAAGTACGACCTCTTAGAGAAATTTAAGAATTCCTCTATGGTTTTCCTATTGAGCGGTTTGTCGAGGAATATAATTTTTCCAGAGGAATGGGTCGGCTTCATCACGAAATGACGTCCGAGGAAAGGCTGGATCCAAAGTAAAATGTCATCTGCCGTCGTATTTCTATCTATCTTGAATACAGAGATCGTCTTTGGGATTTTAAGGCCTGCGATTCCACTAGCTATGTATTTAGCATAATGCTTATCAACGCAAATCTTCTCCAGGTATCCCCATCTATTTCGTATCATTCTGTCAAATATAAAATCATTTATCGTAGCCGATTGACTGGAAACCCGTCTTGGGAACCTGTTGTTCCCGTTAAAGAATCCCGCTGCTGCTATGGGGTAGTTCAGAACGTAGAAATTCGGGGTTATCAAGCTGACCCTATATATCGTTTCCCAGACAGCTCTTCTTAATTTCCGATACTTCTTTTCCACGCAACACCCCACTACGCGGATAACGCACGGCTAACGCGGCGTCCGCTCTGATAACGACGATGGCGAAGGCGCGATCCGCCTCCTTGGGCAGGTTGACAGCCGTCACAGATGGGGCCGGTCGAACCCGTCGGCCAGCGCCCCGAGGTGAACGAGCCCTCCAGTCGCCATCCCTGCGCATGCGTTAAACCACAATACGTCAGGCTCGATCACCGTCCTCCTCCGTTTGAATGACGATCCGGCGTGCCGGCCTGACGGTCGTCAATTTGCCGCCTCTGAAAGTCTGGGAGACTGATGGTCTGCTCGAGTGATTGGTGTATCGGGACGAGATCAAATACAGAATACAGAATGACAAAAGGTTTGATTGATCTAAGTTGTTGCTCCGCATCAGGTATTTTGTGTCAACGACCGTGGCGTCTTTGAAAGTGTGTGGAAGCAAGGACATAAGCCCCTTTTGCGTGTTCCATTCTGGACTGCGTTACTAGCGTGAATTGCCGTTTTTTGGGGGAGTTATCCCCAGCCTGTGCACGCTGCAGGTCGCGTTTCGTTGGTCCTGCGCCACGAATCCGCTGCATTTTCCTCAAAGTCGACGTATGTAAGCAGAGCGTAATAAGGGGGGCGACGGATAGCGGCTGCTATGCGCACCAAGAAAGGTTTGAGCCATCACAATTTACGGAAGTAACGGCGCGGCAGTGTCGCGCGAACGACCGCTGGTCATGAAAACATCGGGGGCCGGTTCTCCCGAGCTGCGTTCCGCCATTCTCGCCTGCATGCCTGGGCTGCTTGGCGTGGCGCTGTTCTCGGCAGTGATAAACATTCTCGCCCTGACCGGTTCGGTCTATATGTTGCAGATCTACGATCGCGTTCTGCCGTCGCAGAGCGTTCCAACCCTGGTGGGGTTCACGATCGGCATGCTGGGCTTGTATGCGGTCTACGGGCTCCTGGATTTCGTGCGGCTTCGCGTGCTGGTCCGCATCGGCAGTCTTCTCTATAGAAATTTGCAGGAAAAGGTGTTCTCCATCTCCCTGTCCTTGCCGCTCAAGGCAGGACGTGATGCGGGCCGCTTGCAGCCTTTGCACGATCTTGACCGACTGCGCGGCTTTCTTTCCGGAACGGGACCGACGGTCATCTTCGACGCTCCGTGGATCCCTTTTTATCTGGTGATCATTTATTTGCTCCATCCTTTGCTCGGCTTGTTGGCAACCGTCGGCGCGATCGCCGTGGTCCTCCTGACGGCAGTTGCGGAAGTCTTTAGCCGTGGTCCGGCCGCGCGCGCCTCCGAAGACTTGTCGTCGCAACGGGCGCTTGCCGACTCCGCCCGGCGCAACGCCGAGGTTGTTCATGCAATGGGGCTTTCTGGTCGACTGGCTCGACGCTGGAGCGACGTCAGCCGCGCATATCTTGGTCAGCAGGAGCGCCTCTCGGATGTCGTCGGTGGCGCCAGTTCCTTCTCGAAGGCGCTTCGCATGGGTCTGCAATCCGGCGTTCTGGGGCTCGGTGCCTACCTGGTCATCGGCGGTGAAGCTTCTCCTGGGGTGATTATCGCATCTTCCATATTGCTCGGCCGGGCCTTGGCCCCAGTTGACGCGGCGATTGCAAACTGGAGAGGTTTTCTATCGACCCGGCGCAGCTAT
This sequence comes from Mesorhizobium sp. M7A.F.Ca.US.005.03.2.1, assembly GCF_003997795.1. Classification (NCBI taxonomy): domain Bacteria; kingdom Pseudomonadati; phylum Pseudomonadota; class Alphaproteobacteria; order Hyphomicrobiales; family Phyllobacteriaceae; genus Mesorhizobium; species Mesorhizobium sp. M7A.F.Ca.US.005.03.2.1. The sequence goes on from NZ_RZRP01000007.1 coordinate 13,441, forward strand.
AGCGAGCTGGCAGCTGTCATGGCTGCATTTGGCAGTCAGGACGATCCGATGGAATTGCCTCGTCCACAGGCACGATTTGCCGTCGAGCAACTGACAGTCGCGCCGCCCGGCCTGACAAGACCGACCGTTGTAAATGTAAGTTTCCACCTGTCGAGGGGGGCTGGAATGGCCGTCGTCGGCCCGAGCGGCTCCGGCAAGACGACGCTGGCCCGTTCGTTGGTCGGGGTGTGGAAGCCGCTCCATGGCTCGGTGAGATTGGACGGCGCCTCTCTCGATCAATGGAACTCGGAACATCTCGGCGCCCATATCGGCTACATGCCGCAGGATGTGGAGTTGTTTGACGGCACGGTAGCAGACAACATTTCGAGGTTCCGAGGCAAGACGGATCCAAAAGGCGTCCTTGCGGCGGCAAGAGCCGCCGGCGTCGAGAAAATGATCATGCAACTCCCTCAGGGATTTCAGACCCGCATCGGGGAGGGGGGAGCAGCCCTGTCGGCAGGGCAGAGGCAACTCGTGGGTCTCGCCCGAGCACTTTATGGCGAGCCGTTCCTTGTCGTGCTCGACGAACCGAACTCGAACCTCGACGTGGATGGGGACGCTGCCCTGGCCGGCGCCATACGGGCAGTGCGTCAGCGCGGGGGCATCGTCATTGTCGTTGCGCATCGTCCCTCGGCACTCGCCAACATCGATCAGGTGCTGGTTATGTCGAACGGGACGGTTCATGCCTTTGGCTCGCGCGAGGAGGTCTTGGCGAACGTGCTCCGACCTTCACCGCCTGTTTCACCTCGGCCATCTTCTTTGGCGCCGATACCGGGGGTTGCCGGGCATGCATGAGGCTCTGCTCGAAACATTCGTCACCTTCTCGTCCTATGCTCGGACCCTTCGTGGCAGCAAAGGGCCTGCCGTGAGCTCGCCAGATCTGCCGGACGGTATTCGGGCCAACCTGATATTCGGCTTGGTGATTACAGGTCTGCTGGTCCTTGGCGGCGGCCTGTGGCTGGGATTGACCAAGATCGCCGGCGCCGTGGTTGCACCGGCCACCGTGGTGGTAGAAAGCAACGTCAAGAAGGTCCAGCATCAAACCGGAGGCACAGTGGGCGGAATCTTCGCGCAGGACGGAGATCATGTACGAGCCGGCGACGTGCTGGTCAGGCTGGATGACACGCTGACACGCGCGAACCTGCAAATCATCAGCGAGGATCTCGATCGCGCGACCGTTCGCCTCGCCCGGCTGGAGGCCGAGCGCACGGGCTTGGCGGAAATGCAGCTGCCGGTCGACCTGAAGGCGCGAATGAACCAACCGGAGCTGGCGGCGCTCGTCAACGGCGAACGCGCTCTCTTTGAAACGCGCGCTTCGGCTTTGGCTGGACAGAAGGCGCAGTTGAGAAGCCAATCCCAGCAACTTGAACGTCAGATCGACGGTCTTAAAGCGCAACAGAGCGCGGTGGATGAATCGGTTGCCCTGCTGAGCAAGGATTTCGCCGACGTTGATTCCCTCTACGCCAAAAAACTCGTCTCCAAGGAGAGGGTAAGCAACATCAAGTTGGATGCCACCCGGGCCAGGGGAGAATCGGGGCGCCTCGCTGCAGCAGTAGCTGAAGCCCAGGCGCGCATCAGCGAAACGGGGTTGCAGATGCTGCAGCTGGATGACCAAAGGCGCACCGACGTGACGACCGAACTCCGCGAGACGGAAGCCAAGCAGACCGAACTCAACGAACGGAGGATTGTGGCGCAGGATGAACTGACCAAGACAACGATCCGCGCGCCACAGTCCGGAACGATACAGGAATCGGCTGTCCATACCGTCGGCGGCGTTATCGCGCCTGGCGAGATGCTTATGACCATCGTACCTGATACCGACGATCTTGTGGTGGACGCGCTGATCCCTCCGTCGCGGGTCGACGATGTCCGGCCTGGGCAGCCGGTGTCGATCCGTTTTCCGGCGTTCGACGTGGGAACCACTCCGGTCTGCCAAGGGTCAGTGAAACACATCTCGGCAGATCTGATTAAAGACCCGCAACGTCAGCTTTCCTATTTTTCGGCGCGTATCAAGGTTGAAAGCAAATCAAGCTGCCTGACCGAAGCGAAGGTGCTGAGGCCAGGTATGCCCGCCGAGGTTCATATCCGCACCGACGAACGCAATGTCTGGTCTTATCTGTTGAAACCCTTTGCGGATCAGATGTCCAAAGCGTTTACGCAGTGATGGCGAGGTGGAGGAGGGCGTGACCAATAGGATATCGGGATTTCTGGCGGCCCGACGGCTTTTGGGGGCGGGCGGCCGTCGAGCCTAACCGGCGACGCGGGGATGAAGCGCCTCCGGCTGGAGGAAACATGCGCGTTGTGTGACGCTACCGCATCATTCGAATAGCGAGGCTGGTTTACCGTCCCCAGACAACGGCATTCTCATGCCGTTTGATGATGTGCTTCAGGTTTTCGAAGGCGGTCGTGACGTGGCCGGCGAAGCGCTCTGCCGCCGGTGAGCGTGGTCCGCTGACCCGGCGAAGGATACCGAGTGAGCGGCTGGGCTGCGGGATTTCGTAGGGCAGCACCGTAACCCGGCTCTCCTTGCGCTGCGCGAAGACTACGGAGAATGGCAGCACGGCCAACGCATCGGTTTCGGCAAGGAAGTTGATCACGCTCATCAGCGAGCCTCCCGAATAGCGGATGTTCAGGTCCGACATGCCGATGCTCATCAGGATCATCTGCAGGTCCGACATCAGCGGAGAGCCGGGCAGGGGAGCCACCCAGGGAAAGCTGGTCAGGTCATGCGTCCCTGAGGCGGCGATTTCGCAGCAGGGGATGATCGGGCCGGCAAGCCACGACATTGCGTCCGGGCAGGATTTCGGTGAATTCGAAGCCGGGACCAAGGTCGAGAACGCCGATCGGCACGATGCCGAGGTCGATCTGGTTGCTGTCCAGCGCCGCGACCATCTCGGGCAGGTTCATATAGCTCTGCTGAACGGTGACCTCGGGTTCGAGCTTCTGGAATTCTCCGATCATCCGGCTGATCATCGCGTCCATGAAGAACGGCACGCCGCCGACACGGACGACACCTTTGGTGCCTTTCATGAAGCCCTGCACCGCATCCGACGCCTTGCGCGACGCGGTGATGATCGTGCGGCCCTGCGCCGCCAGCTGGAAGCCGAGCGGCGTCGCCTGCAGCGGCCGGCGGCCCTTGAGGAACAGCGGCTCACCCACCCGCGCCTCCAGCATGGCCAGGGATCGGCTGACCGCCGGCTGGGTCAAGCCCAGCATGGCGGCTCCTTCCGACACGCCGCCGGCATCCAGCACCGCGGCGAGCTGCATGAGGTGGCGCTCGTTCAGCTTCATAGCAAAACGCTATACAAGGGACGTCACATCTCATCAAGCATCGCGTCGGGCCGTGCTATCCCGCTTGGCAAGGGGAAGGGAGGCCCCGGCGGAATGCACGGCCAGCACGACCCGAAGCGGGATGAGTCCCCCAAGGCGATATCGACGCAGGCCGAGGAATTCTCGCGGCGCCTGACGGCAATGGGCCAGTCCCGCTTGGCGGCGGCGGCGCAGGCAGCCGTGGATGGTTTGCACGCGCTGATCGTGGAGTTGCGGCCCTCCGGCGAGGAATTCCGCCAGGCGATCGATTTTCTGACCGAGGTTGGCCACTACGCCGATGCGCGGCGCCAGGAATGGGTGCTGTTCGCCGACGTCCTGGGCGTGTCTTCGCTGATCGAGGATCAGAACAGCCCGCGCCCCGCCGGAGCGACACCAAACACCCTGGCCGGGCCCTTCTACCGGGCCGACGTGCCGGAGATGCCACCCGGCGCGAACATCTCGCGCGATCACAAGGGCGAGCCGCTGGAGGTCGCGGGCCGCATCGTCGCGCTCGACGGCGCGGGGGTCGGCGATGCGACGGTCGAGATCTGGCAGGCCAATGCCGAGGGTCTCTACGAGAACCAGGAACCCGACCGCCAGCCGGAATTCAATCTGCGCGGACGCTTCCGTACCGATCCGCAGGGACGGTTCCGCTTTACGACGGTGAAGCCGAAGGGCTACACGCTGCCGTCGGACGGACCGGTCGGTCAATTGATGTCAGCGCTGGGCCTTGGCCTCGAGCGGCCGGCCCATATCCATTTTCGCGTCTCGGCGGAGGGCTTCGAGACGCTGACGACCCACATCTTCGACCGGTCGGACCCTGCGATCGGCCGGGATGCCATCTTCGGGGTCAAACCCGAACTCATGGCCGAGTTCCGCGCGCTGCCGCCCAATGGAGGAAAACGCAAGCACGCGCTCGACCTCAACCTCGTGCTCTGCCCGCAGCGGCGGAGCGATACCGAAACCTCTGGGAGGAGATGACCGATGGCACGTATCAGCGGCTACCACCATTTGACGCTCTCGACCGACAGCGCTCAGGAAGATTTTGATTTCTATACCAAGGCGCTCGGCCTGCATTCGGTGAAGCGCACCGTCTTGTTCGACGGCGTCATCCCGGTCTACCACCTCTATTACGGCTCGCCCAATAGCGATGCGTCGACGATCATCACCACCTTCCCGTTCCGCAAGCCGGGCGTCTATGGCCGCCGCGGGTCCAATCAGTCGCGCACCATCATGCAGTCGATCCCCAAGGGCGCCGCGGATTTCTGGGTCGACCGGTTGAATGCGCGCGGCATCGAGGCCATCAAGATCACCCGTTTTGGCGCCGACCGTGCGGCTTTCGCACATCCCTGCGGCATCCCGCATGAGCTGGTGGAAAGCGACAGGGATCCCCGCGCGCCCATCACCAACGAGGCGCAGGGCATCGGCAAGGCCCACGGCATCAAGGGAATCTACGGCGCCGTGGTGGCGGTGATGGACCGCACCGCCATGGACGACTTCCTGACCATCGCATTGCCGATGGAGAAAGAGGCCGACGACCACGAGGGGCTCGTGTTCCGCGTGCCGGATGCGGCCGGCGTCGCACAGCGCGTGGAGGTCATTGTCGACCGCGACAGCCCGCAGGGCACCTGGACTCTGGCGGGAGGCACGATCCACCACCTCGCCCTCAACACCGGCGACGAAGAGAACCAGTTGAAGCTGCGCGCTCATATCGAGGGCCTCGGCTTCACGGACATATCGGAGCAGAAGGACCGCAACTACTTCAAGTCCTGTTATGTCCGCTCGCCCGGCGGCGCGCTGTTCGAAATTGCCTGGACCACGCCGGAAGGTTGGGCCAAGGACGAGCCTCCGGGCCAGATCGGCAAGACGCTGGTCTTCCCGCCTTGGTTCAAGGACCGCGAGAGCGAATTGCAGGCCGGCCTGGAACAGGCGGATTTCGCGTGAGTTCAGGCAGCGGTCCGCTCCGGCTTGGGCCAAGAGGCCCCGAGGCTAAGGCGATTTGCGTCTTCGTCCACGGCCGCGGCCAATCGCCCGAAGAGATGCAGTCCCATGTGCTGTCGCGGCTTTCCGCGTCGGCCGTGGCCTTCATCCTGCCGCGCGCGCCGCACGGCATGTGGTGGGAGGCGCGTGCCGTCGACCCGTTGACGCCGGTCGCCCGCGCACAGCTCTCTGACGCGCTCGACCACCTTGCGGCCGCAATGGTTGCGGCGCGTGCCGAACTGCCCGGACTGCCGCTGCTTCTCGCGGGCTTCTCGCAAGGGGCGTGTCTCTCGATCGAATATCTCTGTGCGGGGCTGCCGCCGCCGGACGCTTTGGCGGCCTTCACGGGCTGCCGTGTCGGCGTTCCGGCGGACGAAAGATCCGAGGCGGCGCCGGCCGGAATGCCGATCTATCTTTCCGGTGGTGATGCCGATCCCTGGATACCGGTCTCGGCGTTTGCCGATGCCGCGCAATCGCTGGGCCGGATTGGCGCGAGCCTGCGGGCCGATCTGTTCCCGGGCCGCGGCCATGAGGTCTCGGACGCCGAGATTGCCATGCTGGGCACTATCCTCGACGACCTCGCGGCCGGGCGTGGCCCGCGCATGGAGGCGGCGCGATGATGGACAGCTTCACCTTTCCGGGCCTGACGACACGGGTGGTCTTCGGTGCCGGCACCATGGCTCGCGTCGAGGACGAAGTCCGGCGGCTCGGCCATGAAAAGGTGATGGTGCTTTCGACGCCGCATCAGAAGGGCGATGCGGAAAGGCTGGCCGCAAGCCTTGGTGGCCTCGCCGCCGGGATTTTTGCCGGCGCGGTCATGCATACCCCTGTCGAGGTCACGGAAAAGGCCATCGATACCTTCCGCCGCAGCGGCGCTTCGGTGGTCGTAAGCCTCGGCGGCGGCTCGACCACCGGGCTCGGCAAGGCCATTGCCGTGCGCACGGGCGCCGACCAGGTGGTCGTTCCCACCACATATGCCGGCTCGGAAATGACCGACATACTCGGCGAGACGGCAGCCGGCGAGAAGACCACCCGCCGCTCGCCGGACATTCGCCCAGAGACGGTGATCTACGACGTCGATCTGACACTGAGCCTGCCGGTAAATCTCACCGTAACCTCGGCGATGAACGCGATCGCTCATGCGATGGAAGCCTTGTATGCCCCCGACCGCAATCCGGTCATCGTGCTGATGTGCAAGGATGCCATGGTTGCCTTCCGGGAAGGCATTCCAAGATTGATCGGCAATCCGCAGGATCGCGCGGCGCGGACGCAGGCGCTCTATGCGGCGTGGTGCTGCTCGACCGCGTTAGGCTATGTCTCGATGGCACTGCACCACAAGCTGGCGCATGTCTTCGGCGGCTCGTTCGACACGCCGCACGCCGAAACCCACGCCATCCTGCTGCCCTACACGACCGCCTTCAACGAAGCGGCGGTGCCCGATCTGCTGCGCCCGATCGCTGAGGCATTCGGTGGTGGTTCGGCGGGCGGTGGGCTCTGGGATTTCGCACAGTCGGTCGGCTCTCCGCTGAGCCTGAAGGCGATCGGCATCGAGGAGGCCGATCTCGACCGCGCGGCGGCAATCGCGGTGAAGAATGCCTATGCGAATCCAAGGCCGATTGATCCGGGATCGATAAGGGAACTCCTTCAGGCGGCGTGGGAGGGACGCCGTCCGGGGGACTGAGAACAAAACGAAAGGGAGGAACCAAACATGATCACAAGACGCAGCCTACTGAAAGCCTCGGCGGCGACAGGCCTGGCGCTCGCCGGTTCGCGTCTGGCGACGCCGGCCATCGCGCAAGGCGCCAAGATCCGCCTGGGCTATGTTTCGCCGCAGACGGGGCCGCTCGCCGGCTTCGCGGAAAGCGATGACTACAACATCAAGGCCTTCCTCGCTTCCGACGCGGGCAAGAACTTCGAGGTCATCGTCAAGGACAGCCAGTCGAACCCCAATCGCGCGGCCGAGGTGGCCAAGAGCCTGATCGTCGATGACGAGATCAACCTGATGCTCGTCGGCTCGACGCCCGAGAACACCAATCCGGTGGCCACCACCTGCGAGGCGGAGGGCGTGCCGGTGATCTCGACGATGGCGCCGTGGCAGCCCTGGTTCATCGGCCAGCAGGGCAGTCCGGCCGATCCGTCCTCGTGGAAGCCTTTCAACTTTGCCTATCATTATTTCTGGGGTCTCGAAGACATCATCGCCGTCTACACCGGTATGTGGAAGCAGCTTTCCACCAACGGCAAGGTGGGCGGGCTGTTCCCGAACGATGCCGACGGCAATGCCTGGGGTGATCCGAAGAACGGCTTGAAGCCGGGCCTCGATGCCGCCGGTTTCAGCCTTGCCGATCCCGGCCGCTATCAGAACCTGTCGGACGATTTCACTGCGCAGGTCAACGCCTTCAAGGCAGCCAATGCCGAGATCGTCACCGGTGTGGTCATTCCGCCGGACTTCACCACCTTCTGGAACCAGGCCCGCCAGCAGGGCTTCAAGCCCAAGGCGATAACGGTGGCCAAAGCGATCCTCTTTCCGCAATCGGTCGAGACGCTGGGCGATGCTGGCCACAACCTCTCATCCGAGGTCTGGTGGTCGGCCTCGCATCCGTTCAAATCGTCCGTGACGGGCGAGAGCTCGGCGGAAATCGCGGCGGATTTCACCGCCAAGACCGGGCGTCCCTGGACGCAGCCGATCGGTTTTGTCCATTCGCTGTTCGAGGTGGCGGCCAATGTCATGGGGCGCGTTTCGGATCCGACCAATGCCGAGGCGATCGCGGCGGCCATAGCCGCCACCGACATGACGACGGTGGTGGGGAAAGTGGCATGGAGCGGTGCGGGACTGCCGCCTTTCGCCGCGAAGAACGTCTGCAAGACGCCGCTCGTTGGCGGCCAGTGGCGGAAGAAGGCCGGTGGCGGGTTCGATCTGGTGATCGTCGAGAACGCCGGCGCTACCGAGATTCCCACCGCTGGCAAGATGGAAGCCCTGGCCTGACGCTGCCGGGGGCGGCTGATACCGCCGCCCTCGTTCGGCGCGACCCAAGGATGACTGTGATGATACTCAGGCTGGAAAACGTTTCGAAGTCCTTCGGCGCCCTGAAGGTTGCGGATTCCGTGACCGTCAGCGTGCCGCGCGGCGAAGCGCTGGGCATTATAGGCCCGAACGGCGCGGGAAAATCGACGCTCTTCAACCTGATCACCGGAAACTTGTTTGCAAATGAGGGCCGCATCGAATTCCTCGGCCGCGACGTGACCCGCGCTCCGGCCATGGAGCGGGTGCGCATGGGCGTCGGCCGCAGCTTCCAGATTCCGCAGCCTTTCGAGGGGCTGACCGTGTTCGAGAATCTCTTGACCGCCGCCGCCTTCGGCCGCGGCGGACGCGAGGCCGAGATGGTCGAGGATTGCGCTGGTATCCTCGAGGCGACGGAGCTCCTCAGGAAAGCCAATTTCGTGGCCGGCTCGTTGAGCCTTCTCGACCGCAAGCGCCTGGAACTCGCCCGCGCCCTGGCGACAGGCCCCGCGCTTCTGCTTCTGGACGAGATCGCGGGCGGGCTGACGGAGCGCGAATGCAAGGCCCTGGTCGCGACGATCAGAGCCATCCACGCGAGGGGAACCACCATCATCTGGATCGAGCATGTGCTGCATGCCCTGAATTCGGTGGTCGAGCGGCTCCTCGTGCTGGATTTCGGGCGCGTGATCGGGATCGGCGCGCCTGATGAGATCATGGCCTCGAAGGCGGTTCGCGAAATCTATCTGGGGCTCGAGGTCTGATGCTGGAAACGCGCGGCCTCACCGCGAATTACGGCCAGTTCCGGGCACTGTTCGGTGTGGATATCACCGTGGCCGCGGGCGAATGCGTGGCGATCATCGGCGCCAACGGCGCCGGCAAATCCACGCTGATGCGCTCGATCACCGGAGTGATCGGCAACGCGCCCGGCATGGTGCTGCACAGGGGCGAGCCGATCGGCGCGCTGTCTTCGGCCGAGATCATGAAGCGCGGCATCGCCATGGTGCCGGAGGGGCGCCGGCTGTTCCCTTCGCTGACCGTCGAGGAAAACCTGCTGGTCGGCGGGCAGGCGCGTAAGGTGCAGGGGCCGTGGAGCCTCGACGCGGTCTATGACCTTTTCCCGATCCTGGGCGAGCGGCGCAAGAGCCCCGGTACCGCGCTCTCGGGTGGCCAGCAGCAGATGGTGGCGATCGGCCGGGCGCTGATGTCGAACCCCGAATTGCTGCTTTGCGACGAGATCAGCCTTGGCCTCGCGCCCGTCGTCATCCGCGATATCTACGCAGCACTTCCCAGGATCCGCCAAGGCGGCGCCGCGATCGTGCTGGTGGAGCAGGATATCGGCAAGGCGCTGGCAGTGGCCGACCGCGTCTACTGCATGATGGAGGGTCGCGTCACGCTGGCCGCCAGGGCGGCCGAGGTCACGCGCGAAGATATCCACTCTGCCTATTTCGGAGTGGCGGCATGACGCGGGAACCAAGGCTCGGTCGTCTGCTCGCACAGCACCCTTGTGGCCTGATCGAGGTGGCGCGGCGATGATCTGGCTGGACACCCTCGTGCAGGGGATTCTGCTGGGCGGGCTCTATGCCCTGTTTGCAGCAGGGTTGAGCCTCGTCTTCGGCATCATGCGGCTGGTGAACCTAGCCCATGGCGACCTCATCATTCTTGCCGCCTATCTGGTTTTGATGGGCGTCACGCTGCTCGGCTTGTCGCCCTGGATCGCTGCCCTGATTGCCATGCCGGTGATGTTCGGGCTCGGCTGGCTGCTGCAGGCCGCCGTCCTGAACCGCATGCTGGGCAAGGACATCCTGCCGCCGCTTCTGGTCACGTTCGGCCTGTCGGTCGCCTTGCAGAACGGCCTGCTCGAGGCCTTCTCCGCCGACAGCCGCCGCATTCCGGTGGGCGCGTTGGAAGGGGCATCGCTCGATCTAGGGCTGGTCACGGTTGGGATCATGCCGTTGATGACCTTTGCCTCGGCGATCGTGACGATCATTGCGCTCAACGCGCTCTTTTACCACACCGCCCTCGGCCGTGCCTTCCGCGCCACCTCGGACGACGCCGTGACGGCGGGGCTGATGGGGATAGAGCCGAAGCGGATTTTCGCGATCGCCACCGGGATCGCCATGGTCGTGGTGACGCTGGCGGCGCTCTATCTCGGCATGCGCGCGAACTTCGATCCTTCGATCGGACCGGCGCGGCTGATCTATGCCTTCGAGGCGGTGATCATCGGCGGCCTCGGCAGCCTGTGGGGAACGCTTGCCGGCGGGATCATCATCGGCGTGGCGCAGACGTTTGGCGCCGCGCTCAATCCGGAATGGCAGATACTGGCCGGCCACATCGCCTTCCTGGCCGTGATGCTGCTCAGGCCGCGCGGACTTTTTCCGCGCGCAGTGGATTGAGGGGGGCGGCATGTATCGACTGACAACCCGCACCCGCGCCGGAACCGTGACCGCGATCATTGTGCCGCTCTTCCTCGTCGCCGCGCTCGCGCTGCCTGCCGTGGCCTCGCGTGGTGTCATACAGGATCTGTTCTTCATCCTCACCATGCTGACGCTGGCGCAGATCTGGAACCTGCTGGCGGGCTATGGCGGCCTGGTCTCGGTGGGCCAGCAGGCTTTCGTCGGCATCGGCGCCTACGCGATGTTCGCCGGCGTGATCCTGCTCGGCTGGAATCCGGTCCTGGCGATCCCGCTGGGCGCCCTTGCGGCACTGGTGCTGGCGGTTCCGACGGCCTTTTTCGCGTTCCGCTTGCAGGGCGCGTATTTCGCCATCGGCACCTGGGTGATCGCCGAAGTGACGCGCCTGCTGGTTGCGCAGTGGAAGGCACTTGGCGGCGGCACCGGCACGTCGCTGCCGCGCGAGGCGACGAGCAGCATCCTGGGCACCGATGCGGTCCGGGCGCTGTTCGGCGTCCGCGAGGCCGCGGCACGCGATGTCATGGCCTACTGGCTGGCTTTGGCGCTGGTCGTGGCCGTGACGGGCGGCATCTACTGGCTGCTGCGCAGCCGCCTCGGGCTGGCGCTGGCGGCCGTGCGCGACAATGTCGACGCGGCGCAATCGGTGGGCGTCGATACCGCCCGGCTCAGATGGGCGGTCTTTCTGATCGCCGCGGCTGCCACCGGGCTGACCGGCGCGCTGATTTTCCTGCAGACGGCCCGCATCTCGCCGAGCGCGGCCTTTGCCGTCACCGACTGGACCGCCAACGTCATCTTTATTGTCGTCATCGGCGGCATCGGCACCATCGAGGGGCCGATCCTCGGTGTGCTGGTCTTCTTTGCGCTGCGCTCGGCGCTGGCCGACTACGGCAGTTGGTACTTGATGACGCTCGGCCTCATCGCCGTTGTCGTGATGCTTTTTGCGCCAAAGGGGCTCTGGGGCCTGATCGCGTCCCGCAATGGCCTGCACCTGTTTCCGGTCCGCCGCAGGCTGACCGGTCCGAAGATCGAGGGAGGAATTTGATGGCGGATATCGAAACCGACGTGCTGATCGTCGGCACTGGCCCGGCCGGCTCGGCCACCGCCGCGCTGCTGTCGAGCTACGGCGTGGCCAACATGATCGTCAATCGCTATCGCTGGTTGTCGAACACGCCGCGTGCCCACATCACCAACCAGCGCACCATGGAAGTGCTGCGGGACCTCGGTCCGGATGTCGAGGCAGAGGCCATGATGCACGCCTCGCCGCAGGAACTGATGGGCGAGAACGTGTTCTGCGAAAGCCTGGCCGGCGAGGAGATCGGCCGCATGAAGAGCTGGGGTACAGCGCCGCTCTCCAAGGCCGAACATCTGCTGTCGTCTCCCTGTTTCATGAACGATCTGCCCCAGACCTTCATGGAGCCGATCCTGTTCAAGTCGGCCTGCGCCCGCGGGACGCAGGCACGCATGAGCACGGAATATGTCGGCCATGTCCAGGATGCGGACGGCGTGACCACGACCTGCCGCGATCGGCTGTCGGGTAAGGATTTCACCGTGCGGTCGAAGTTCCTCGTCGGCGCCGACGGCGGCAACTCGCTGGTGGCCGAGCATCTGGGCCTGCCGCTCGACGGTAAGATGGGCGTCGGCGGCTCGATGAACATCCTGTTCAGGGCCGATCTGTCGAAATACGTCGCGCACCGGCCGAGCGTCCTCTACTGGGTCATGCAGCCCGGCGCCGACGTCGGCGGCATCGGCATGGGTCTGGTTCGCATGGTGCGGCCGTGGGACGAGTGGCTGATCGTCTGGGGCTACGACATCAACCAGCCGCCGCCGGAGGTAACGCCGGAACTGGCCACCGAGGTCGCGCGTCAATTGGTCGGAGATCCCGCGCTCGAGATCAAGCTCCTGGGCGCCAACACCTGGACGGTGAACAACTGCTTCGCCACGCACATGCAGAAGGGGCGGGTGTTCATCATGGGCGACGCCGCGCACCGGCATCCGCCCTCGAACGGGCTCGGCTCGAACACATCGATCCAGGATGGGTTCAATCTCGCCTGGAAGCTTGCCAAGGTCGTCAAGGGGCAGGCGGGCATCGGGCTTCTGGATAGCTACTCTGCCGAGCGCGCACCGATCGCGCGCCAGATCGTGACGCGGGCGAACCAGTCCATTGCCGAATTCGGACCGATCTTCGAGGCGCTCGGCATGGATGGCGGCGTCGATCACGACAAGATCCAGAGGAACATGGAGGCCCGCGCCGACGCGACGCCCGCGGCCGAAGCGCAGCGCGAGGCGCTCCGCAAGGCTATCGCCTTCAAGAAGTACGAGTTCGACGCCCATGGCGTCGAGATGAACCAGCGCTATGCGTCCGGCGCGGTGGTGACCGACGGCCAGCGCGAGCCGGCATTCGAGAAGGATCGCGAGCTGCACTATGCGCCAACGACGTGGCCGGGCGCGCGCTTGCCGCATGTCTGGGTGTTCGAGCGCTCGGGCAGGAAGGTCTCGACGCTCGATCTTTGCGGGCATGGCGAGTTCACGCTTTTGACCGGTATTGGCGGCGAGGCGCGGGTCGCCGCGGCGGAGACGGTGGGCGCGGAGCTCGGT
>NZ_RZRP01000800.1:0-2887 GCF_003997795.1 Mesorhizobium sp. M7A.F.Ca.US.005.03.2.1
GCGTAGGGGCCGGCCCACGAAGCGACGGGAAGTTCAGCGATCGGCGCAGGTGCCGGCGGCTCTTCCGAAACCACGTCAGCAGCATAGGCAGTTCCGCTGAGGGCGAAGAGCCCGAGCGCAACGGCCAGCGGCCGTGCGAATTTGAGATTGGCTTGCATTGTTCTTTACTCCTTAAGCCACAGGACACAGGCTTGTTTCTCACGATCGCCATCGACCCGTCCGGGGGGTGAAACGGATCTGGCGTTCGTCGGTTCCAAATGTCGTGTCAAAATGCGGCTGAAGCGAACCTGAACTTGGGTCATTCCCCGGCGCAAATGAGGCAGAACCTTGACGTTGCATCTTCGCAACAGCGAAATGGCAGGAACCATCCGGTGCTGCGCTGCACACCGCTTGGTGCAAGGACTCCAGCACCCTATATTGCGGTCGGGCACGCCTGAGTCCAGGGCGGGCCAAGATGCCCAAACGGCCGTTTCGCCACAATGCTGCCCAAGGTGCGAACACCATTTAACGCATGCCGGGCCATATTTCGCCGGCACTGCTTTTTCGGGCCGAAATTGAGGATTGACACCATATGAGCAAAGCCACTGTCACGGCGCTGGTGACGGGCGGGGCCAGGCGGATCGGCAGGGCGATCGTCGAGGATCTCGCCGCGCACGGTTTTGCCGTCGCCATCCATTGCAACCGCTCGCGCACCGAGGCCGATGCGTTGGCTGCCGAAATCATCGCCGGAGATGGCCGCGCCGCGGTGGTCGCCGCCGACCTGACCGATATGGACGCCATCGATGACCTTATCGGCGAGGCGCAAGCAGCGCTCGGGCCGCTCTCGCTGCTGGTCAACAACGCGTCGCTCTTCGAGGACGATTCGGTTCTGGATTTCGACTGGCGGGCCTGGGACCGGCACTTTGCCGTCCATGTGAAAGCGCCCGCGCTCCTGGCGCAGAATTTCGCCCGGGCACTACCGGCAGGGCAGGAGGGCCTGATCGTCAACATGATAGACCAGCGCGTCTGGCGGCCGACGCCGCGCTACTTTTCCTATGCACTGTCCAAATCGACGCTGTGGACAGCCACCCAGATGATGGCGCAAGCGCTCGGTCCCCGCGTCCGCGTCAATGCCATCGGCCCGGGGCCGACATTGAAGAACGCGCGTCAGGACGACAGCGATTTTGCAGCCCAAGTCGATGGCTTGATCCTCAAGCGCGGCCCGGAATTGCCGGAATTCGGCGCCACAATCCGCTATCTCTGGGAAGCGCGCTCGGTCACCGGCCAGATGATCGCGCTCGATGGCGGCCAGCATCTTGCGTGGCAGACGCCCGATGTGACAGGCATGACGGAATGAGTCCTATAGACCACAAAAGCAAGCCGCGCGGCGGCACCGACGATCTGCCTCCCGATATCGACCTCGAGGACGAGGCGGTCGAGGAGATGGTTGAAACCGTCGGTCCCGATGTCGCCTTCACCGCCATCGACTGGACGCCGCATGCCGGCGACGCGGAAGGCATGATCGGTGCCGAGGTGATCCAGACGCTGGTCAAGCGGCTGCCCAACGCGCCCGGCGTCTACCGCATGATGAACGCTGCCGGCGATGTGCTCTATGTCGGCAAGGCGCGCAGCCTGAAGAAGCGCGTCACCAACTACGCGCAAGGCCGCTTCCACACCACCCGCATCGGCCGCATGGTGCGCGAGACGTCGACGATGGAGTTCGTCGTCACCCGCACCGAGATCGAAGCGCTGCTGCTCGAAGCCAATCTTATCAAGCGCTTGCGGCCGCGATTCAACGTCCTGATGCGCGACGACAAGTCGTTTCCCTATATCCTCTTGACCGGCGACCATGTCTCGCCCGGCATCTATAAGCATCGCGGCGCGCGTTCGCGCAAAGGCGATTATTTCGGCCCCTTTGCTTCGGCCGGTGCCGTTGGCCGCACCATCAACTCGCTGCAGCGCGCCTTTCTGCTGCGCAGTTGCACCAACTCGTTCTACGAGAACCGCACGCGGCCATGCCTGCTTTATCAGATCAAGCGCTGCGCCGGTCCCTGCACCGGCGAGGTCTCGCACCAGGACTATGCCGAGCTGGTCAATGAGGCGAAGGACTTCTTGTCCGGCCGCAGCCAGAAGGTGAAGACGGAAATCTCGGCCGCCATGCAGCAGGCGTCGGAAGCTCTCGATTTCGAGCGCGCCGCGATCTATCGCGACCGGTTAGCGGCCCTGTCGCATGTGCAGAGCCACCAGGGCATCAATCCGGCGACCGTCGACGAAGCCGATGTCTTCGCCATCCATCAGGAAGGCGGCCAGGTCTGCATCCAGGTGTTCTTCTTCCGCACCGGCCAGAACTGGGGCAACCGCGCCTATTTCCCCAAGGCCGATCCGGCGTTGGAAGCAGCCGAGGTGCTGGGCTCGTTCCTGGCGCAGTTCTATGACGACAAGCCGACGCCGCGGAACATCCTTCTGTCGCATGGCGTCGAGGATCAGGAATTGCTGGCCGAGGCGCTCTCCACCCGCGCCGGCCGCAAGGTCGCGATCTCCGTGCCGCAGCGCGGCGAGAAGAAGGACCTGACCGACAACGCTTTGCAGAATGCCCGCGAAGCGCTCGGACGCCGGCTGGCTGAAACCTCCACCCAGGGACGCCTGCTTGCCGGTTTCGCCGAGACATTCGGCCTGCCGAAGCCGCCAGTGCGCATCGAGGTCTACGACAATTCGCACATCATGGGCACCAATGCCGTCGGCGCCATGGTCGTTGCCGGACCGGAGGGGTTCGTGAAGAACCAGTACCGGAAATTCAACATCCGCTCGACCGAGATCACGCCTGGCGACGATTTCGGCATGATGCGCGAGGTGATGGAACGGCGGTTTTCGCGGTTGCTCAAGGAGCATGGCGGTGTTCCGGCTGGGG
>NZ_RZRP01000801.1:0-2883 GCF_003997795.1 Mesorhizobium sp. M7A.F.Ca.US.005.03.2.1
AGACCAAAGAGGACAATCCGGTTCTTCAAGCGAATGGCCCCAGCCTACCCACGCTCTTTTAACAGCCGGCCCTTCTCGCGCGACCAGTCGCGCTGCTTCTCGCTCTCGCGTTTGTCGTGCAGTTTCTTGCCGCGACCGACGGCGAGCAGCAGCTTGGCGCGGCCCTGGTCGTTGAAATAGATTTTCAGCGGTACCAGCGTCATGCCTTCGCGGTCGACGCTTTGCGACAGTTTCGCCATTTCGCGCTTGTTGAGCAGCAGCTTGCGGCGGCGGCGCGGCTCGTGGTTGAAGCGGTTGGCCTGCAGATATTCCGGCAGATAGGAGTTGATCAGCCAGATCTCGCCGCCTTCGACCGAGGCGTAGCTGTCCTGGATGTTGGCCTGGCCCTGGCGCAGCGACTTGACCTCGGTGCCGGTCAGCACCAGACCGGCCTCGACCGTGTCGAGCACCTCATAGGAAAACCGCGCCTTGCGGTTTTCCGAAACGGTCTTGTTGTTGGGATCGGCTTTTCTGACTTGATTCATGATGCGGAGAGGTGGCGCCTCATCCCTAATTAATCAAGCCGGCGTGCTTCATAGCCGCATCGATCTTGTCGGCAGTCGACTGTTCGATCGTCACCAGCGGCGAGCGCAGCACGTTTTCGACCTTGCCTAGCTTCGACAGCGCGTATTTGGCGCCGGAAACGCCAGGCTCGATGAAGATCGCCTTGTGCAGCGGCAGCAGGCGATCCTGCAGATCCAGCGCCTTGGCGCTGTCGCCGGCAAGCGTTGCCTCCTGGAATTCGGCGCACAGCCGCGGCGCGACGTTCGACGTCACCGAAATACAGCCGACGCCGCCATGCGCGTTGAATCCAAGCGCCGAAGCATCTTCGCCCGAAAGCTGGATGAAATCCTTGCCGCACGTGGCACGCTGCTCGGAAACCCGTTCGACCTTGCCGGTGGCATCCTTGACACCGACGATATTCTTGAAGTCGTGCACGAGCCGGCCCATCGTGTCCGGCATCATGTCGATGACCGAGCGCGGCGGGATGTTGTAGATGATGATCGGCAGCTTGGTCGCCCTGGCGACCGCCGCGAAGTGCTCATACAGGCCGCGCTGCGTCGGCCTGTTATAATAAGGCGTGACGACCAGGGCGGCATCGGCGCCGGCCTTCTCGGCATACTGCACGAGCCCGACGGCTTCCTCGGTGTTGTTGGAACCAGCGCCGGCGACGACCGGAACTCGTCCCTTGGCCACCTCGATGCATACCTTGACGACCTGGCGGTGCTCGTCATGCGACAGTGTCGGCGACTCGCCGGTGGTGCCGACCGGCACCAGGCCCGTCGTGCCCTCCGCGAGTTGCCATTCGACGAATGCGCGAAAGGCTTTCTCGTCGAAACGCCCGCTCTTTTCGAACGGTGTCACGAGCGCAGTAAGCGAGCCTCTCAGCATATCGTCCAACTCCTTGGCACTTCTGGTGTTTTGTGTCGGTGTTTGTGGTCGCGCCTTCTAACCGAAAGCGAAGCGGCGCACCATAGTCTCGACATGGTTGCGCGGCAAGCATTGCCATGGTGCCAGCAAGCGCAATTCGAACGGCCTCGCTAACTCTTTGTTTACGGGCTCTTCACGACCTAAGTTTAGGCTTCGAGGCATCTTCGCCAGCTTGTGGAATGCCAGGACAAGGAAAGATTTAAGGATCATGCCGGGCGGTCGGCCTCACCTTCTCGCGCTGCTTGGCGCCGCGCTCGCGCTGATGCCGGGCATGGCGATCAGCGGCAGCGTGGACGCACGGGTCACCTCAGCCATTCCGATTCCAGGCGCGGCAATTGCGCTGCCAGACCTGCAGGACAGAACGCGACAGGCGCCCTTGCCCGACGTCGCCCCTTTGAAAAGCGGACTGGATGCGTTGGCGCAGGGTGATAGTCCCCGCGCTCGTGGCGTGCGCGATGCCCTTCCGGCGCAGTCGCTCGACCAGCATATCCTTGCCTGGGCGATCGCGCTTTATGGCGGCGACAAGGTTCCGAGCGATGATATCACTGCTGCGGCCAAGATGCTGCCCAACTGGCCGGGGACCGTAGCCCTTCGCAAGAACAGCGAGCGCGCGCTCTATCGAGAGAACCCTGCCCCCGACATCGTCATCAGGGCGTTCGATGGCAGCCAGCCGCAGACATTCGAAGGCGTGATGGTTCTCGCCCGCGCCTATGTGGCGTCCAGCAATACCAAGGCGGCGCGTTCCGTGCTGTCGCCCTTCTGGCGCACCGCGATCCTGGAGGCCAGGGACGAGGCGGCGCTGATCAAGGAATTCGGCAGCCTGATCCCGGCCGCAGACCACCGCTTTCGCATGGAGCGCATGTTCTATGCCGACCGCGCGAATTCCGCGCTGCGCGTCGCCGGCCTCGCCGGCGCCCAGCAGCTCGCCGATGCATGGGCGGCGGCCGACAAAGGCGACAAGAACGCGCCCAAGCTGCTGAAGGCCGTGCCGGCAATGCAACGTTCGGCCGGCTACTTCTTCGCGCAGGCCGAATATTTGCGCAAGCAGGAGGATTTTGCCGGCGCTGCAGCCATTGTGATGCAGGCACCGACCGATCGCGAAGCTCTGGTCGATCCGGATGCCTGGTGGGTCGAGCGCCGGGTGCTGTCGCGTGAACTGGTCGACCAGGGCGACATGAAGGCCGCGTACAAGATCGTCGCCACACACGCTGCCGAAAGTGCCACCAATGCGGCCGACGCCGAATTCCATGCCGGCTGGTACGCGTTGCGCGGCCTGAACGACCCCAAGCTTGCCGCAACGCATTTCGCTCGCATCGCCGACCTTGCCCAAGGGCCGATGACGCTGTCGCGCGCGTATTACTGGCTCGGCCGTGCCGCCGAAGTCGGCGGCCCGGGCAACGCCAGGGATTATTT
>NZ_RZRP01000802.1:0-2876 GCF_003997795.1 Mesorhizobium sp. M7A.F.Ca.US.005.03.2.1
CTCGAACTGTCGGCCTTCCTGCCGCGCGAGGACGCACGCGACGCCTTTGTCGGCAAAGCGGCGAAGACGATCGCCGAACTGCCGCGCGGGGCGAAAGTCGGCTCGTCGTCGCTGCGGCGGCAAGCGCTGATCCGCCGGATGCGGCCGGATCTCGACGTGGTGATGTTCCGCGGCAATGTGCAGACGCGGCTGCGCAAGCTCGACGAAGGCGTCGCCGCCGGCACGATCCTGGCCTATGCCGGGCTGAAGCGGCTTGGGCTCGAGCATGTCGTCACCGACCTGATACCGCTCGATGTCTTCCCGCCGGCGCCGGGGCAAGGCGCGATCGGCATCGAAACTCGTATCGGCGACCGCGAGGTCGAAAAGATGCTGGCGGCCGTTCATGATGTGCCGACCGGCCAGGCGTTGGCCTGCGAGCGTGCCTTCCTAGCGGCGCTCGATGGCTCCTGCCGCACGCCGATCGCCGGCTATGCGGCGATCGAGGCCGGAAAGCTGTCTTTTGCCGGGCTGATCATCTCGCCCGACGGCACACAGTCACACACGGTCGAGCTGCAGGGATCGGCGCAAGACGCCGCCCGCATCGGCGGCGAAGCGGCCCGGAGCGTGCGCGCCAGGGCCGGCGAAAAGTTCTTCGACGGCTGGCTCTGAAATGCTTCGCGTCCTGGTGACCAGGCCGGAACCGGGTGCTTCGCGCACAGCGCATCGGCTGGAGGAGGCAGGTTTTCAGCCGGTTCTTTTGCCCCTGACCGAAACAAAGGCGTTGCCCGCCGCTGCCGGACTGATCCCGGACGATGCCGTCGCGGTGGCCGTCACAAGCGCCAATGCCATGCGCCATGCGCCGGAAGAAATCATCGCGACGCTCGCCGCCTTGCCTTGTCATGCCGTCGGTAGGCGGACTGCGGAAGCTGCCCGCAAAGCGGGGTTTTTGTCGGTCAGTGAAGGCCCGGGCGATGCCGAGGCGCTGGCCGACGTTCTCGCTGCCGATTTTTCTGGAAAGACGATTGTCTACCTGTGTGGGCGCGTGCGGTTTCCGGCGTTCGAACAGAGGCTCGGGACGGCGGGCGTTCGGGTCCACGCCGTCGAGACCTATGACACGCTGACAGTGGGTTATCCGGACGAAGTCACCCTCGAACGCCTGTCGGGGCAACCTGCCGACGCGGTATTGCTCTATTCAGCCAAGGCGGCGGCGGCGATGCAGATGTTGGCAAGACGGCCCGCTCTGCGCGGTCTCTTCGAAAAAACATGGGTTTTTGCGCTTTCCGCTCGCATCGCCGCAGCCTTCGACGATGCCACCGGCGAAAGGATCCGCATTGCCGCGCAACCTGACGAGGAGGCATTGCTGGCGCTTTTGCAGGCGCCGCGCTGAGCCGCGTCATCACACCGCCCCTTTTCACCGCTTGGTGATGTGCTAGACCCTTTCTGAACCATCATGCGCCGCCAGGCGTTGAGACGAAGCGAATGTGCGGAGCCCAGGCATGGTCAAGACGCCGAAGATGCGACACTCGAAAAGCCGCCGCGAGCCGGTGACCATCGATCTCGAGCCGGGCGCCGTCTCACGCATCGCCGACGAGGACGCCGCCACGCAGGGGGCGCAGACCGACGAGGCGAAGGCCGAGGAAGCAGCGAACGCTTCGCAGCCCGAGGTTCCCGAAGAGCCGGTTCATGCCGACCAGACCGATCTTGAGCCCTGGGAGCATGCCGATGGCGCCGCAGGTGCGGAAGGGCAAGCGCCGGCGGATGGCGGAGCCAAAGCCGCCGAGCCAGAGCTCCCTTATCCCGGTTCGGATGCGCCGCCCAACCGCGCCAAAACCTTCGACTACGGTTTCGACGACGCGTCGGCAGCGCAGACCGACGGCAACAAGGCAAAACCCGAGACACGGGACGAGAAAATGGCGCCAGCCCCTGAAAAGCGTGGCGGCCTCAACGGCATCGCCGCCGGCATCATCGGCGGCGTCATCGCGCTGGTCGGCGCCGGCGGGCTGCAATTTGCCGGCCTGCTCGGCGCGCCGGGTTCCGGTGCCGGCGTCTCGCTCGATGGCGTCAATGGCGACATCGCCTCGCTGAAGACCGAAATCGCCGGCTTGAAGGACGCCGGCGGCAATGGCGATGCAGCGGCGAAGATGGTCGGGCTGTCCTCGGGCCTGGAGCAGGTCAAGGCCGATGTCGCGGCGCTGAAATCGGCTGTCGAGAAAGGTGGAGCAGGCGACGCGGCCGGCGTCACCGCACTGGGCGACAAGGTCGCGCAGATCGAGACGGCGGTCGCCGCCCTCGGCAAGGCGGGCAGCTCGGCGCCGGTCGATCTTGGTCCGCTCACCGAAAAACTGGCAGGCCTCGACGCGCAGGTGAAGTCGGCCGGCGAGGCGGCGACCGCGCAGGATGGCCGGCTGAAAGCGCTGGAGCAGTCTGTGTCGCAGCTGTCCGGCAAGGTCGAGGCGGCGGCGGGACAGCCGAAGATCGCGCTTGCCATCGCGGCTTCGGCCTTGAAGGCGGCGCTTGAGCGTGGCGGGCCGTTTTCGGCCGAACTCGAAACCCTCGCCGCGATTTCGCCTGATGCGCCGCAGCTTGCGGCACTGCGCCCCTATGCCGAAAAGGGCGTTCCAACCCGCGCCGAGATCGCATCGCAGGCTGATGCCGCCGCCAATGCCATGGTCACGGCGGCAACGCCTGTCGATGAGAATGCCGGCTTCGTTCAGAGCCTTCTGTCGAGCGCGCAATCGCTGGTCAAGGTCAGGCCGATCGGCGCCGTCGAAGGCGCCGGCGCACCGGAAACCGTCGCGCGCATGGAGGCGGCGGTCAACCAGGGCGACTACGCCAAGGCACTCAGCGAGTATGAAACGCTGCCCGAGGCCGCCAAGGCCGCGGGCGCCGACTTTGCC
>NZ_RZRP01000803.1:0-2873 GCF_003997795.1 Mesorhizobium sp. M7A.F.Ca.US.005.03.2.1
CTTCAGGTTGAAGCCGGTCGACAGCGCGGCGGAAAAATCGGCATCGTTGAAGTCGATCTCCCTGGTGTCGATTTCGGTGGTGTTCTTGTAGCCGAAACGCTGCTGCAATTCGCCTCGCGCATAGGGGCTGATCACCATTCCGTTGCTTAGCGTGTAGTCGCCATAGATGCCGGGCTCGAGCTTGATCGCGCCAAAAGAAAGCTTGCTCTTGCCGAACTCGTTGCCGCCGCTGTCTTTATAGGGATCGCCACGGAAGGAAACGCCAAGCAGGCCGCCACGCAGATCGAAGCGGGTGCGCTCGCCCAGCTTGAAGATATGGCCGACCGATGCCGTCACTGCATAGCCCTTGGTATCATAGCTGCCGGTGGTGCCGAGCACGCCGTTCGTCACGTCGCTTCCACCGATGAAGCCGGAGGCCGAGACGAGCGCGTAATTGTAGTCCTTGCGAAACAGCGCGTAGCCGCCGAACAGGCCGGCCTTGTTGGTACCTTCGCCGATGGCATCAAATCCCCGAAACGCGCCGAGGTTGACGTCGGTCGAGGCGTAGCCGGCGAAAACGCCGATGTTCAGGCCGTACTCATTGTCGAACTGGAAGTGTTTGGCGGCATTGAAATCCAGGCTGATGGCAGCCGAAAAATCATTGGCATCGAAGCTCGGGCCGGAGCCGTTCAAGCCGCCGCCGCTGATGTTGTAGCCGTCATGCTCGGTATGGGCGAACTGGCCTGAAGCAAAGACCCCGAAACTTTCCGAAACCGGCACCATTCCAGAACCGGATGCGGGCGAGAGATGCAGGTCAGCATCGAGCGCGTCGCGGTTTATGCCGTAGAGAGCCTCGATTGCCACCGCGACCGCGCCGGCGTTGGTGGCACTGGTCGGCGCCGCCGCAATGCCAAAATTGACTGGCGTGGCACGCAGGAACACGCTGCCATTCGGGCCTGTGACGATCGCATAGGTGAAAAGCGAACCCGGTGTGCCGGGCACGCCTGCGACGCTGAACGTCCCGGTGACCGGGCCGTTGGTCGAAACAATGAGCGGTATGTCGGTCGGCTCGGCAAATTGCGGCGTGCCGAGCAGGTTGACGATGATGGTATTGGCGCCGGTTGCCGAAAACGCATCGGCAATGAGCTGATCCGACTGAGATGTCTGCTGGTTGATGTCGAGGCCGATGCTGGCACCGTTGAGGGTGAGGCCGCCTAGCGTCAACACATCGCCAGCGACACCGTTCGTCATGTCGATCAGCGAATTCGTCGCGATGATCGAACCCGGCATGGTGACGTTGCCGTTGATGAACAGCGTCGAGCCACTGCCCAGGTTGAGGTGGTTGATGCCTTGTATGCCGCCGTTGAAGCGCAGCGTGGAATTGTCGGAGGAAAAATTGTCGAAGCCGGTAAAGTTCTGGCTCTTGCCGCCGGCAGCGAGATCGGTGCCGGTGATGGTGCCGTTGGCGCCCGTGCCGCTGAACAGAACGCCATCGCTCAAATTGAGTGGGTCAACCGCACCGATGCCGTCGATCACGAGCGTGTCGGGACCAAGACCGGTAATGTTACCGCCGATCGTGCCGCCCGACAGATGGACATGCTCGGCGTCTATGCCGCCCGTGATGGTGCCGCCGGTGACCGAGACATTGTCGAAGCCGGCGCCGCCGGAAACGCTGGATCCGATGGCGCCGCCGCTGATGACAATCAGATCGTCACCGACATCGCCGGTGACCTCTCCCGCAAGCACGCCGCCGGAGACCAATATCTGATCGTTGCCGTCGTTGCCTTCCAGAAAACTGTTTATGGTGCCGCCGCGCAGCGTAATAACATCATTGCCGGCACCACCGCTTACCGCACCCGCAAGAGTGCCGCCGGTCATGTCGAAGGTGTCGTCACCATCCTCCAGCCCGACAGAATCCGTGCCCTCCCCACCCTCACCTGGGTCGATGCCGACACTGGCGTTGCCCGAGATCGATACGCTGTCGTCCTGGCTGCCGGCATAGATCGAGCCGTCGACCGTGCCGCCGCTGACGGTATAGGTGTTGCCGCCGCCTTCGCCGAACACCGAGCCGGTCACATGGCCCGCGGTCATGTTGAAAATGTCGGCGCCGCCCGCAAGATCAACGATGCCCGGCGATATGGTTGTGCCGACGGTTCCACCGTCGATGTTGACGGTGTCGTTGCCATCGTTGCCGAAAATGCTGCCGCCTATGGTGGCGTTGCCACTGACCGTTATTGTGTCGTTGCCGGCCTCTCCATCGATATCCAATTCGATTGCGGTATTGCCGCCGATGCTGACCTGGTCGTCGCCGGCCCCGGCATCCACGGCCTCGACGTTGCCTCCCCCTATGGTAATGGTATCACCGCCCTCACCCCCAGAGATGATACCGACGATTGGCTCGCTGAAAAAAACGCCTTCCTCGACCTCGAGGATACCGACCGATATCAGGTCGTCACCGATGCCACCGGTCACATTGCCGACCTGTGTGCCGCTGCCGGATATCACGACACTGTCGACACCATCTCCAAGATCGATGTCGTGGATGCTGCCGGCCTGGATGATAACGGTGTCATCGCCCGCCCCGGCG
The DNA here is from genome assembly GCF_003997795.1 of Mesorhizobium sp. M7A.F.Ca.US.005.03.2.1. Classification (NCBI taxonomy): domain Bacteria; kingdom Pseudomonadati; phylum Pseudomonadota; class Alphaproteobacteria; order Hyphomicrobiales; family Phyllobacteriaceae; genus Mesorhizobium; species Mesorhizobium sp. M7A.F.Ca.US.005.03.2.1. Next base: position 2,567 of record NZ_RZRP01000803.1, read on the forward strand.
TCGAGATTGGCGTCGACATTTGGGGCGAACGGATCGCCCGACAAATCCCCATAGGACATCTCGAACCGGTCGTTGCCGCCAAAGAGTTCGAGGGTCCCCTCTGCCGACTGCAAGGATGTCGTTGCCGATGACGTTACCGGCGGCAGGCCACTTATGACGGGGGTAGGCGTGCTGTTGTCCAGGATACCGCCAAAGATGCTAACAATGTCATCGCCGTTTCCGTCATAATCGTTGACGATGACTGTTGACGAGTCGTTGGCTTGCCCCTTGTATCCCGCGAACCCCGTCGTGAATACGCCGCCGACAT
>NZ_RZRP01000804.1:0-2870 GCF_003997795.1 Mesorhizobium sp. M7A.F.Ca.US.005.03.2.1
GGCAAGCGGCACCGCCGCGGCTTCGACATGGCTTAGACGATCCGGTTTGGCAGCCGCCTCCGTCGCCTTGACCACGACATATTCGGCATTGCCGCCCCGGTCATGACCAAGCATCGCAAACAACGGGTCGCCCTTCTTCAACGTATGCGCCCGCGTACCGCATATTTCCACCGTGCCGGATACGTCGCGCCCGAGCGTGACCGGCAGGGTCTCGCTCACCGACCCTTCGCGGGTCTTGTAGTCGATCGGATTGACGCTTGCGGCGCGGACCCTGAGCACAACCTCGTCGTCAAGCGGCTGAGGCGAGGGGACCTGATCGATCGAAAGGACCTCAGGTCCGCCAAAAGCGTGGATGCGGATTGCTTTCATGTCGGCATACCTCCTGTTGTCTGGCTGTCGGCGACGCTGTCTGCAGGGCTGTCGTCAGCGGCTGTGCAACCGGGGTTGCGGCGGCAGGCACGCTGGCCTCCCGGGGGGCCACCGTCAGATGATTTTCCACCGTCATCGGCGACCCAGCGGGATGCCAATTTGTCGGCGGCCAATCCGTCACGATCAGGCCGCCGCAAGGACGCCCAGTCCTGCTAGGCCGTAGACTGCGTCGGCGGGTTCTGGTTCATCATCCACAGCTCGATCGCAGCCAGCACCGCGACCAGAACGCCGATTACAACATGCACGCCCATGGCTGTGGTTGCCTGGAATCCAAGCACCCAGGGAGACACAACTACCCAAAGACCCACAACGAGGTTCAGCCATTCCTCCCAGACAGCAAAGGCGAAGAGGGCGGCAACCGAAAGCACGACAATCACGATGCCGCTGCCCATGGCATTCTGGGACTGTGTCCCCGCCGCGAAGGCGAATATCCATGGAGAGAAGAAGAGAATTGCTCCGAGGACCAGATTTGCTACGTCACAGAGCTTGGCGTTTGACCATTGGTTCATGATTTTTCTCCATCAAGCGTGCTCTCCACGCTTCCGAAGCTCAATCGGCGGCCTTGAAACCGTCGGGTCACATGGCGGCAAGGCTACAACCAGACTTGCTGGCTTTCTAACTGGAGAGCAGGCCGTTGGTTCCAACCAATCGGCCTGGCACGGCACCGGGAACTCTCCTCGCCGGGAGCATTCAGCCACTCCCGATCCGTTCGCGACATACAACGCGGCGGGAAGGTGCGAGGCGCAGGCGATTACCCATGTGATCGCCTCTCGATCATAGTCGTCACCCGGAGCGCCAGTCCTCGAAGAAGACGTTCAATGTAAGCGTGATGTGTTCGCGTTCTGGCAGCCTTCTGTGCCGCTTCCTTCCTGCCGCGGGTACCCTTGGTCACTGCCTTGCGCGCGGCGGCGGAACGACCGGATGCGCCTTTCGTTTCGGCGGCCTTCTCGGCGGCGGCCGCCCGCGCCATGGGCGCGCGTTGTCTCTGGGGACCAACGCGCCGAGGTTACAAATGAACCTATCCCAGCCTTTGGCTTACCGACATCGACGACGCGCGGGGAGTCAGACGCTGGCAAACCTCGGAGATCGGGATCGATACCGGTTCACGACGGGTTGCTGATCAATGCGCATGGTTCGCATGCCGAAGCGGACGTCACGGCTGCGTGCAAATCGGCACTGGCTGCGGCGGCGGTGCCGGATGATCCTTCCTGTATTGGGCGATGATCGGCTCGAGGGTCTTTCGCGGCCAGAATTTCGGTGTGCCGATTTCCTTCAGGCAGGACGCGTTCCAATAGGTGCCCGGCTGTGAATGGTTGGCTGCGACCGCGGCGATGTCGCGCGATTCCGGGTAGATGTAGAGCGTCGTCGGATTGTCCTTGACCATCGGGATAATCTGCTGCGCATCCGCCGGCGACCAACTGGTGCAGCCATTGCTGCGACCGCCGGCATAATCCACCAGCTTGCCGAACGGCACGAAGCCGTCATGGTCGGCATGCGAGCTGTTCGGATTTTTGCGCAGGCACAGGCCGTGCAGCACCTGGGCCGCGTGGCCGCCGATCACCCGCTGCCTGGCGTTCGCGGCTTCGCCTTCGCCGTCGAACTGGATGAAGGTGCGCTGGAAAGCCACGTCCCGTTTCGCACCAGTGCGGTAATAACCCTTGAACGAGGTTTTCGCCTCGCGGGTCATATAGGCGCCGCCGGCCGTCAACGATGAATCCATCGCATTGCCGAAGTTCTTCGCGCACCGCTTGCCGTTCGAAAAATCGACGACACCCTTCAGATTCCGCCCGCTGCCATGACCCGACGAAATCGCGCGGAAGGACTCGCTGCCCTCGCAGATGACGTAGTAGCGGCGGCCGAGCACGCCATTGCCCAGATCGCTGGGGCGTGTCGCATCCATGGCGAAGTAGCAGGGGTTCTTGACGGCCCCTTGGGCGACCTTCTTCCGATAAAGCGCGCGGGCTCGTTCGAGGACAATTTGTGAGATCTGGCCCTCGCTGTTGCCGACATGAGCCTGCAACCAGGCCGGAACGTCAGATGATGCGGCAAAGGATCGAGCCGACACCGTCACGGCGATGACGGCGACGAAAAAGCTGGCGACGACGCCCAGACAAACAGATCTCAACCGCACCGGATCAATTCTCCTGTCGAAGCGAATGGCGATTTCTTGCGGTATTGCCGCGAGAATCGATCATAGATGGCCTCGCATTATCAGGCGAAACACATCTTGTTTAGCGCGCCCGCATGAAGATCCGCAAAGCAGGTCGACGCATGCAACGGCCCTACGCCGACATGCTGGCTCCAGGCTTGCGGCGGACGTCTTCGTATCCTTGAAGCAGGGCAACGAACTCGGGTTGGCGGGTTCCTTCGAGCTCGTCGGCGCGTTGGCTGACGGAGCATCAAACGAAAAACCCGCCTGTGCGGCGGGCCATCGGCGCAAA
>NZ_RZRP01000805.1:0-2868 GCF_003997795.1 Mesorhizobium sp. M7A.F.Ca.US.005.03.2.1
CTACTGCCCTACTGCCCTACTGCCCTACTGCCCTACTGCCCTACTGCCCTACTGCCCTACTGCCCTACTGCCCTACTGCCCTACTTCACAACCAGCCATTCTTCCTGAACCGCCAATACAGAAACGCGCAGATCAGCGCGATCGTGGCCAGAACCACCGGATAGCCGTATTCCATCTTCAGTTCCGGCATGTCGCTGAAGTTCATGCCGTAAATGCCGGCGAGCGCCGTCGGCACCGCCAGGATTGCGGCCCAGGAGGCGAGCTTCTTGGTGTTGGCCGTTTCCTGACTCTGGCCGACCAGCAAGCTCGCCTCGAAAGCAAATGCCAGCACCTCGCGCAGGCTGTCGATCTTCTCCTGAACGGTGCGGATGTGATCGGTGACGTCGCGGAACAGCGGATACATGGCGGTGTGGATCTGCGGCAGCTCGGCGCTGGTCAGCCTTCGGCAGACTTCGACCAGCGGAAGCGCGGCATTGCGCAGGCGCAGGAGATCGCGGCGCAGCATATAGAGCCGCTCTATGTCGGGAGCGGTCATCGGCTTCAGCAGAACCTTGTCCTCGATCGCCTCGACCTCGTCCTCGATCTGCTCGAGCACCGGCATGTAATTGTCGACGATGAAATCGAGGATGGCATAGAGGACGAAATCCTCGCCCTTGGCCAGCGAGTGCGGGCAGCTTTCCCAGTGCTGACGAACGGCGGCATAGGACGTCGAGGGACCGTGCCTGACGCTGACTATGTAGCCTGAGCCGACGAACAAATGGGTCTCGCCGAAGGTGACCCGGCCCTCGATCAGCTGCGCGGTGCGGGCGACGATGAACAAGGCGTCGCCATATTGCTCGATCTTCGGCCGCTGGTGCGGGTGCTCGGCATCCTCGATCGCCAGCTCATGCAGGTGAAACTGCGCCTGGACGCGCAGCAACAGGTTACGGTCGGGCTCCAACAGGCCGATCCAGACGACGTGACCGGATTTTTTTGCCCATTCGCCGGCTTCCTCGATGGGAATGTCGGCGATGCGGCGCCCCGCGGTGTAAACGCCGCAAGCGATAATGCCGGATATCGGCGCAGGCGCCGGGGTCAGGTTCCGAACATTTTCCATCACGACCTCCCGGAGCAAATCCACGGACGAGGATAGAGGCAAAGCCCGGAAAGCTTATCGTAAATCGGGTGACGGTTCGAGAGGCGGCGTTCACTTCACCGGCTGCGTCTCGGAAAGGCTGATTTTGTCGGTCTTGTCGCCCTTGGGCCGCTCAGCCGGCAACTGATCACCGGTGACGATGTAGTAGATGGTCTCGGCTATGTTGGTGGCGTGATCACCGATACGCTCGATGTTCTTGGCGCAAAACAGCAGATGCGTGCAGGGCGTGATGTTGCGCGGATCTTCCATCATGTAGGTCAGCAATTCGCGAAACAGCGATGTGTACATGGCGTCGATCTGGTCGTCACGATCGCGCACGAAGCCGATTTTCTCCACCGAACGGGACGCGTAGACGTCGAGCACTTCCTTGAGCTGGGTCAATGCCAGGTTGGACAGAGCCTCGAGGCCGCGGAACAGGCTGGTCGGCTGGCGTCCGTCGGTGACGGCGACCACCCGCTTGGCAACGTTCTTGGCGAGATCGCCAACCCGTTCGAGGTCGGCGGAGATGCGGATGGTCCCGACGATCTCGCGCAAATCCGCCGCCATCGGCTGACGCTTGGCAATGATGATGATCGCCTTGTCGTCGATTTCGCGCTGGCCCTCGTCCAGTACGGTATCGTCGCGGATGACCTTCTGGGCAAGGCCCGGGTCGGCATTGACGAGAGCGGTGACCGCCTGTTCGACCATGCGCTCGGCATGGCCACCCATCGCGGCGATGCGCTTCGACAGATATTTCAACTCCTCGTCATAAGCGCTGACGATGTGCACGGACTGCATGGCAAATGCCTTCCCACGGGGTGTTTTGATTTTGAGTCGTTTCCTCGAATCCCCGCTGATACGCTAGCCGGATGACAGAAAAAAGAAACAGTGCCCTTGAATTAGGGCGATATCAGTGCGCCGGCAAATGAACCGAGAATGCCGCGCCGTTGCCGACTTCGGACTTGATCGAAAGCCGGGCGTTGTGGCGCGTCAGGATATGCTTGACGATCGACAGGCCGAGGCCGGTGCCTTTCTGGGTCCGGCTGGTCTCGACATCGACGCGGTAGAAGCGCTCGGTAATGCGCGGAATGTGCTCCTCGGGAATGCCAGGGCCAAAGTCCCTGATCGTGACGTCGATGCCCGGCTCTGATCCGGCCTCGCTATGCGCTATGGATACAACCACGCGCCCACCCGACTGCCCATATTTGCAGGCGTTTTCCAAGAGGTTCTCGAAAACCTGGAAAAGCTCATCGCGATCGCCAGGCACATGAAGCGGTCCATCGGCGTAGCGCCGCTCGATGGCAACGGCGTTTTCGCTGGCCAGCGGTCCGAGCGAGTCGATGACGCTGTCGACGGTCTGACGCAGGTCCACCTCGGTTCCCGGCTTCAGATAGGGTTTCATCTCGAGCCGCGACAGCGACAACAAATCGTCGATCAGACGCGCCATGCGGCCGGTCTGGCTCTGCATGATCTGCAGAAACTGGTCGCGCGCCGCCGCGTCGTTGCGGGCTGGTCCGCGCAGCGTTTCGATAAAGCCGGCGATGGAAGCAAGCGGGGTGCGCAGTTCGTGGCTGGCATTGGCGATGAAGTCGGCGCGCATGCGGTCGATCCTGCGCGTTTCGCTCTGGTCCTTGAACACCAGCACATAGAGATCGGTGGCATGACCGACCGAGGACACGCTCACCCGGTAAGCCCGTTCGACCGGCAGCTTCTCCATGTAGTCGACGACATCGGAGGCGACATCGCCCGATAGC
>NZ_RZRP01000806.1:0-2866 GCF_003997795.1 Mesorhizobium sp. M7A.F.Ca.US.005.03.2.1
GCCTGGCACAGCGTCATCGGCGATGCCGAGTTCCACAAGGGCGCGTGGCAGGCTGGCGACCTCGACACGATGCCGTTTGCCATGCACCGCAAGCCGATCGGATCCGGCCGCAACACGCTGTCCAATACAGGTGAGGGGGTCTCATGCCTGATGGGCGGCCGTCACGCCTATGATGGTGGCGAAAGCGGCTTCCGCCTCGGACGCCTGTCGTTTGCAAGTGCTGCCAATGATTATGTCACGCTGTTCCAGATGATACCGCGCAGCGCCACGGAAACCGACGTCATTCTGACCTGGCTCGTCGACAAGGACGCCGATGGCGACATCGACGCCGATGCGATCAGCTGGATGTGGGACGTCACCACGGTGCAGGACAAGAAGATCACCGAGGACAATGCCGACGGCATCATGTCGCGCGCCTACCGGCCGGGTCCCTATACGCCGCTGGAAAGGCAGACCTCGTTCTTCGTGCAGACCTATCTGTCAGAACTGCGTTCGCTGATCACCGGCACGCGCGGCGCACCGATCAGCCAATGGTCTGCGCCGAAGGAACTTTTCGCCTCGCCGAAAGCGGCGAGCTGCAACACGCGCCTCTGACCCGCAGCCGAAGATGCCTCTTTGAGGCGTCGCGTTCCGATGCCATATGAAGGTGGCCGACGGAATGTTGCGGGAGAGGTGGTCATGACCAAAGGTTCGGATCTGTTCGTCGCGGCCCTCGAGAACGAAGGGGTCGAGCGGATTTTCGGCATTCCGGGCGAAGAAAATCTCGATATCGTCGAATCCATCCGCCGCTCCTCGATCCAGCTGATCCTGACCCGCCACGAGCAGGCAGCCGCTTTCATGGCCGCCACCTATGGCAGGCTTACCGGCAAGCCGGGTGTGTGCATCACCACGCTTGGCCCGGGCGCGCTCAACCTTTCGACCGGTTCGGCCTATGCGCTGCTCGGCGCGATGCCGATGATCATGATCACCGGCCAGAAAGGCATCCTGTCATCCCGGCAGGCGCGCTTCCAGATCGTCGACATCGTCGCGGCGATGAAGCCGCTGACCAAGCTGTCGCGTCAGATCGTCTCGCCGAAGATGATCCCCTCGTTGGTTCGCGAAGCTTTCCGTGTCGCCCAGGAAGAGCGTCCCGGCCCCGTACATCTTGAATTGCCGGAAGACATTGCGGCGGCCGAGTGTGAACCGGTAGCACTCGTGCCAACGCATCCGGTCGAACTGCCGCTGGCCAGCCCGGGCGCGCTTGATCGCGCCGCCCGTATGATCATGGAAGCCAGGCGTCCGCTGCTGATGTTTGGTGCGGCGGCGTCGCGACCGCGCGTGACTCCCGATGTCGCCCAGTTCGTGCTGCGGACGCAAATTCCCTATTTCACCACGCAGATGGGCAAGGGCACCGTGCCTGGCGGCACGGAGCTCTATATGGGAACGGCAGCCCTTTCGGAGCGCGACTATGTGCACGAGGCCATCGAACAGGCCGATCTGATCATCACCATCGGTCACGACACGGTGGAGAAGCCGCCCTTCATCATGGGGGCAAAGGGGCCGAAGGTCATTCATGTCGGCTACCATTCAGCCGATGTCGAGCAGGTCTATTTCCCGCAAGCCGAAATCGTCGGCGACCTCGGTCCTTCGCTGGCGCTGCTGGCCGACAGCATCGAGGGCAAGGTCCCCAATGCACAGGCCTTGCTGCCGCTGCGGGAAGGCATTCTGAGCCGCATCGCCGCGCGCGCCACCGAAGATCGCTTCACGCCGCAGCGCATCGTGCATGACGTGCGCGCCGTGATGCCGCCGGACGGGATCCTCGCCCTCGACAATGGCATGTACAAGATCTGGTTCGCGCGCAACTACCGGACGCGCATGGCAAACACGATCCTGCTCGACAATGCGCTGGCCACCATGGGCGCGGGCTTGCCGTCGGCGATGATGGCGGCACTGCTCTATCCGCAGCGCCGTGTCATGGCCATCTGTGGCGATGGCGGCTTCATGATGAACAGCCAGGAACTGGAGACCGCCGTCAGGCTCAAGCTCAATCTCGTCGTCCTGCTGCTCGAAGACCATGCCTATGGCATGATCCGCTGGAAGCAGGCGGTCGACGAATTTCCGGATTTCGGCATGACCTTCGGCAATCCCGACTTCGTCAGATATGCCGAGGCCTACGGAGCCAAGGGGACAAGAGTTGGCGAGATCGCCGATTTGCGGCAGGCGCTGGAACGGGCCTTCACCGGCGGCGGCGTGCACCTCGTCGTCGTGCCCATCGACTATTCCGAAAACACCAGGGTGCTTGTCGACGAATTGCGCGAGCGGCTGCCTGCGCCGCAAGCGAGCTGACGGCGGCAAAGCCGCCGTCAGGATTACCTGGAGCTGTTGCCGAAGCGCCTACAGCTTGCAGTAAGGGGTGACCGGCGCGATCGTCCCGAAATCCTTGGCGATCTCATAGCTGATGCCGTCTGCGGCCGCCTTGCCGACATAGGAATGGCAGAGCGTGTGGTTGTTGCTGGCATCGACCCGGATCTTGCCTTGCGGCGCGTCGAACTCGATCGTGGGCAGCGCCTTGAGCACATCATCGTCCTTCAGCGATCCGGCCTTCTCGGCGGCCAGGGCGTAGAGATGCAGGCCGTTGTAGCCGGCTTCGCCGATGCCGTTGACCATCTTCTCCTTGCCGAACTTCTCGCGGAAGCTCGCGATGAACTTCTTGTTGACCGGATTGTCGAGCGCCATCCAGTAAGGCTGCGGTGCGTAGGTGCCGGCCGCGACGCCGGGCGGCACCTACGCACCGCAGCCTTACTGGATGGCGCTCGACAATCCGGTCAACAAGAAGTTCATCGCGAGCTTCCGCGAGAAGTTCGGCAAGGAGAAGATGGTCAACGGC
>NZ_RZRP01000807.1:0-2863 GCF_003997795.1 Mesorhizobium sp. M7A.F.Ca.US.005.03.2.1
GCGCAAGCAGTGTGAAAGGATGGTCGATAATTCCCCCGAATCATTCGTATTCGCATTTGGTGCGCAAGGTACGAAGATTGTTAAGGCGAGCTCTGTTTTGGCCTCTCTCCCGGATAATCTGAGTGACTTGGTAACCCAAAGCCCGATTGAGTTCTTCTACGACTTTTTCGTTTGTCGCGTGGGCGATCACGATCTATTCGCCAGCAGCGACTACGACCTGCAGCAGAAAGTCAAAGACCTTGAATATCGTGCAGCTACTTTGATAACCGGGGTTAATACCGGAGTCGACTGAGCATCGTCTTTCTAGGCTGTTTTTTTGCTTCGCATTGCCACCGACAATACGAAGGGGCTAGATTGTCGCTCGCCCGGTGTCTTTTTGGATCATAATACGGAGGCGCCCGCAAATTCGGCGCCTCTGGTTCGGCCGCCCGACGCGGCCGAGGTCGCCTCGCTTGGTGCGCACCGCCAGCGCCTCGACCTCCAGCGCGTCGGAGCTGGCGATCTCACCAGTTTCGTCAGCGGCAGAGCTGCCTCGCGGTCGATCTCGGTTTCGGCGTCCGTGCCCCTGCGCCGGCGATTCAAAAAAATTGAGATGCGGTGTCGGATCTACGCGCAGTCAACCGTCTTAAAGCAGGCGCCACTCGCTGGCACCTCGACAATCAAAGGAATGATCGATGAGCAAGAAGATTTTCGTGAGCCTGCCGGTGACCGACGTGAAGGCATCCAGGGCGTTCTATGAATCCCTCGGGTTCAAGAACAATCCCAGCTTCACCAGCGAGGCGGCCGCCGGGATGGTGTGGAGCGACCACATCAACTTCATGCTGCTCAGCCGTGAAAAATGGCAGACGATGACCACGCGCCCCATCCCGCCTTCAACGTCCAGCGAGGTCATGCTGGCGCTGTCCCTGGACAGCCGCGAGGCGGTCGATGCGATGGCCACAGCTGCTGCCGCGAACGGTGGCACCGCCGACATCAATCCAATCGAGGATCACGGGTTCATGTACACACGCGACCTCGCTGATCCCGATGGCCATGCCGTGGGCGCGATGTGGATGGACGTTTCCGCAATGCCTTCCGGCGACAAGGCAGACTGACATCGTTTTCACGATCGGCCGAGCAGCTTCCTTCTCGCCTTTCAAAACGGATGCACGACCTAGCGACACAGGCTATATTCCCCCGTCCGGCCGAGGTCATCGAAGGGGGCATGACATGCAGGCAATGCCGATAGCGCATCAAGCCGTGCAACCCGTGCGCCCCATATCCTCCCTGGCCGGCTATCCGGCCGCCGTCCTGTGCTGGCTGCTTTCGGCTGGTGTCTATATCGCGGCCAAATGGGTGGCGCCTGAAATGCCGCCCTGGGGTCTCTGCTTCTGGCGGCTGACGCTGGCTTGCGCCATCCTGCTGCCGATCGTGCACCGTCATCACGAGGCGATGATCGGGCTTTTGCGAACGCGCGCCGTGGAAGTCGTCGCCGTGGGGGCGATCGGCCTGACGCTGTGCCAAGGTATGATCTACCACGGCCTCAACCACACCGACGCCACCACGGCCGGTATCATCATGGCGCTGTCGCCTGTCATGACGATGGTGCTCGCCCGTTTCGTGCTTGGCGAGCCTCTCGGCCTGTGGAAGTCGCTTGGCGCGCTGGTTGCGCTTGCCGGGATGATTTTCATCGTCGCCCACGGCAACCTGGGGGCGCTGCTGCAACTCAAGGTCAACGCGGGCGAGCTGTGGATCGTCGGCAGCGCGTTCTGCTGGGGCCTCTACACCGTGCTTTTGCGCCGTGCCAAATTCGGCATCGAACTCCTGCCGATGGTCGTGCTGCTGCTCGGCGCCGGTGCGCTGGTCGCCTTGCCTTTCCATGCGTGGGAATTGTTCAACGACGAACGCTCCGCGATGAACCTCCACAGTCTTCTCGCGCTCGCCTATCTGGCAGGCCCCGGCGGCGCCTTGATGTACTATCTCTACAACAAAAGCGTGCAAACGCTGGGTGCTAGCCGGGCAAGCATGCTGCTCTACCTGCAGACGGTGTTCGTCGCCGTGCTCGCCTATCTGCTGCTCGGCGAGGGCTTGCACGATTACGATCTGGTCGGCGCGGCCTTCATCGTCGCCGGCATCGTCCTCGCCACCGTGGTCAGGCCAGCTCAACCACGCGTGGCGTAGACATCTTGCGGGTGACGGCTGTATTCAGCGCCGGCCGCATTGGCGTTTGGTGAGTCACCATCGCGACAGCCAGAGGCCGCCTCTCAATGCCGCTTGAAATACTGCACCTCCTTCTCGTGCTTCTCCGCCGCCTCGCGCGTATCGAACGTTCCGAGGTTGCGCCGCTTGCCGGTCTTGTCGTCCTTCTTCCGCGAATACAGCCGGTATTTGCCGTCCTTGAGTTTTCGGATCATCTCGCTCTCCCTGGCTAGGATTGGCCCTGATCAAGGTTTCCGCTTGCCGGGCGGCCCGGCCTGCCGACCAGCGCCTGCGCCTCGTCGCCATGCTCATTCCCCGGTTGTGTCAGGGCTCAACGCCGTTCCGATCCAAATGATCCACCCGTTCGAAGGCGGCACTCTACGGCGCCCCCTCTGGCCTGCCGGCCATCTCCCCCACAAGTGGGGAGATTGGCAGCTTTGGCGTCGGCGCTTTCTGGCAACGTCGAAATTCGGCGAGCGCCGGCCAAAACGCAAAAACCCGCCTGGGTGGCGGGTCACTGGCGCAAATCAGCACCATAGGCAAAAATGTAGCATAGCTGCCCTCACCCCGTCAAGAAAAAATTCCTATCCATCGACGCAAGCTGCCTGCCGGCGGCCACCAAGGCCAGCGGCGCAATTGCGGCGGAGGGGACATTCCAACGCAGCAAATTCAGATCCAACTCGAC
>NZ_RZRP01000808.1:0-2851 GCF_003997795.1 Mesorhizobium sp. M7A.F.Ca.US.005.03.2.1
AATGTCGGATTCACATCACTAGAAACAAACACTTGGTGCCCGGGGAGGGACACTGCCTGATGAAGAAGCCGCGCGCGACCGCTGCGACAAGCGGGCCGGATGGACTGGCGCCAGCCGGCGATGTCGCGGCGATTGTTGCCGGCACGCACGGAGATCCCTTCGCCGTCCTTGGTGTCCATGAGGTCGGCAAGAGCCTGTATGCCCGGTGCTTTGTTCCGAATGCCGAATTCGTCACCGCCTACACGCTGACCGGCACCATCGCGGGTGAACTGTCCAGGCGCGACGATGGCGGCTTTTTCGAAGGCAAGCTCTCGATCAAGAAGCGGCAACCCCTGCGCTATCATGCCAGGAACGCCGGCGGCGACTGGTGGCTGACCGATCCCTATTCGTTCGGTCCGGTGCTGGGCCCGATGGACGATTACTACATCGCCCAAGGCTCGCATCTAAGGCTGTTCGACAAGCTCGGCGCCCATGTCATCGATCACGAAGGCGCCACCGGAGTGCATTTCGCCGTCTGGGCTCCCAATGCGCGGCGCGTCTCTGTGGTCGGCGACTTCAACGAGTGGGACGGCCGCCGGCACACCATGCGAGACCGCCGCGACACCGGTATCTGGGAACTGTTCGTACCCGACATCGGTGCCGGACGACCCTACAAATACGAGATCATCGGCCCCGATGGTGTGAGGCTGCCGCTGAAGGCCGACCCGTTCGCCTTCAAATCCGAACTGCGTCCGGCTACTGCTTCGGTCGTGGCGGTGCCGCCGGCGCACGAGTGGGGCGACGAGGCGCATCGCAATTTCTGGCGCAATGCCGATCACCGGCGAGAAGCCATCTCGATCTACGAGGTCCATGCCGGCTCCTGGCAGCTTCGCGACGACGGAACGTTCCTGTCATGGGACGAGTTGGCCGACCGGCTGATCCCCTATGTGGTCGAGACCGGTTTCACCCACATCGAATTCATGCCGATCTCTGAACATCCCTACGACCCGTCCTGGGGCTACCAGACGACCGGCCTTTACGCGCCGTCGGCCCGCTTTGGCGACCCGGACGGCTTTGCCCGTTTCGTCGATGGCGCCCACCGCGCCGGCGTCGGCGTCATCCTCGACTGGGTGCCGGCACATTTCCCGGTCGACGCGCATGGCCTGGCCAATTTCGATGGCACCGCGCTCTATGAACATGCCGATCCGCGCAAGGGTTTTCATCCCGACTGGAACACCGCGATCTACAATTTCGGCCGCCGCGAGGTGGTGTCGTTCCTGGTCAACAATGCGCTGTTCTGGGCCGAGAAATACCATGTCGACGGTTTGCGCGTCGACGCGGTCGCCTCGATGCTCTACCTCGACTATTCACGCAAGGCCGGCGAATGGATCCCCAACGAGAAGGGCGGCCGCGAGAATCTCGAGGCGGTCAGCTTCCTGCAGAAGATGAACAAGGAGGTCTACGGCCATCATCCGGGCGTCATGACCATAGCCGAGGAATCGACCTCATGGCCGAAGGTCTCGGCACCGGTGCATGAAGGCGGCCTCGGCTTCGGCTTCAAGTGGAATATGGGCTTCATGCACGACACGCTGGAGTATTTCTCCAAGGAGCCGATCTTCCGAAAGCACCACCACAACGACCTCACCTTCGGCCTGACCTACGCCTTCTCGGAGAATTTCGTGCTGCCGCTCTCGCATGACGAGGTTGTGCACGGCAAAGGCACGTTGCTTGGCAAGATGGCCGGCGACGACTGGCAGAAGTTTGCGACGCTACGCGCCTACTACGCTTTCATGTGGGGCTATCCCGGCAAGAAGCTGCTTTTCATGGGGCAGGAGTTCGCGCAGCGCCGCGAATGGAGCGAGGCGCGCGCGCTCGACTGGAACCTGCTTGAATTCCGGCCGCATCGCGGCGTCTGGCAGACGGTGCGCGATCTCAACTATCTCTACCGTTCGCGCCCGGCACTGCATGGCCGTGATTGTGAGCCGGAAGGGTTTTCCTGGCTGATCGTCGACGACAGCCAGAATTCGGTTTTTGCCTGGCTTCGCAGTGCGCCGGGCGGCAGCCCAGTGGCCGTCATTTCCAATTTCACGCCGGTGCCGCGCGATAATTATCGCGTGCCGTTGCCGACATCAGGCAAATGGCGCGAGATCATCAACACCGACGCTTCTGAATATGGCGGTTCCGGCAAGGGCAATGGCGGCATGGTCGAGGCGCGGGCGGAGGAAGGAAGCATCGCCGCGACGATGCTCTTGCCGCCGCTGTCCACGATCATGCTCGAGCTCGTCGCCGACTGAACCCATCGACACTGAGTAACATGTCGAGATCGAGTAACTTGGGAGGGTAGAAATGGCAGACTTGAAACGGACCCAGCCGCTGGCGCGCGATGCCATGGCCTATGTATTGGCCGGCGGCCGTGGCAGCCGCCTCAAGGAACTGACCGACCGGCGTGCCAAGCCGGCCGTCTATTTCGGCGGCAAGACGCGCATCATCGACTTCGCGCTCTCCAACGCGCTTAACTCCGGCATTCGACGCCTCGGCGTTGCCACCCAGTACAAGGCGCATTCGCTGATCCGTCATCTGCAGCGCGGCTGGAACTTCCTGCGCCCCGAGCGAAACGAAAGCTTCGACATCCTGCCGGCCAGCCAGCGCGTCTCGGAAACGCAGTGGTATGAGGGCACGGCTGACGCCGTCTATCAGAACATCGACATCATCGAGGCCTACGGACCCGAATACATGGTCATCCTGGCTGGCGACCACATCTACAAGATGGACTACGAGATGATGCTTCGCCAGCACGTCGACGCCAATGCCGACGTCACCGTTGGCTGCCTCGAAGTGCCGCGCATTGAAGCCACCGGCTTCGGCGTCATGC
>NZ_RZRP01000809.1:0-2849 GCF_003997795.1 Mesorhizobium sp. M7A.F.Ca.US.005.03.2.1
CCGGCAAGGGTGACGCGAACCTCGTTGCCATCGTCGGCGATGGACGCGATGCCGTCGCCGCACAGGATGTCGACGCCCTCGGCGACATGCGCCTCATGGATGATTTCCGCGACCTCCGCCGGCACGCCGCGCATCAAGATGCGAGGCTGCGCCTCGATGACGGTGACCGCGGCACCGAGCTTGCGAGCCGCGGCGGCGAGTTCGAGGCCGATAAAGCCGCCGCCGATGATGGCGATACGGTTGCCGGGGGTGAGATGCGCGCGAATGGCGAGCGCATCAGCGAAGGTTCTGAGATAGACGCAGCGCGGACCCAGGCCCGGCATCGGCAGCTTGCGCGGCGTCGAACCGGTTGCCAGCAGGAGCTTTTCGTAAGGCAGGACCGATCCGTCCGACAGGCGCACAGTATGCGCCGTGCGGTCGATCGCGACGGCCTGGACGGAATGGACATGCCGGATCGACTTCTCGGTCAGAATTGCGTCGCTGGCGATCGCCTTGATCCCGGGCGCATCGCTGGCCATCGCCTCCTTGGACAGAGGCGGGCGCTCATAGGGCAGATGCGGCTCGTCGCCGACCAGCGTCACCGGCCCCTGATAATCGAGGTCGCGCAGCGCCAATGCCGCCCGCCCGCCGCATTCGCCGGCGCCGATGATGAGCATCCCCCCCGCCATATCGGTCATCCGATCTGGATCAGGACTTTGCCGGCATCGACCTTGACCGGATAGGTCTTGAGATTGACGCAGACCGGCGCACCGCGGGCGTCACCCGTCTTGTAGTTGAAGCGCCCATTGTGCTTGGGGCATTCGATGATGTCGTCCATCACCAGCCCGTCGGCCAGGTGCACCTTTTCATGCGTGCAGAGGCCGTCGGTGGCGAAGAACTCGTCGTCGGGGCTGCGATAGATGGCGAAGGTGCGGCCGCCATGGTCGAAGCGCATCACATCCTCCTCGTCTATGTCGCCGGTGGCGCAGGCCTCGACCCAGTCGCTCATTCAAGTCCTCCCAAAAGCAAAAAAGTGCGCAGCGGTTTTCCGTCCGGAATTGCGTTAAATAAACAGTCTAGATCGGATGGAAGCACGATCATTCCGCCGCGGCGGCGATAGTGTCGTTGTGGAATTCCTCGCGATATGGCCGTGCGGTCGGCGGCAGCTCGCGCTTGAGGAAATAGTCCTCGTTGCGCAGCTGGCGCAGGAAGACCGGGATCATCTCGCGGTAGCCGGCCAGGATCGACGGTGTCGGTTCCGGCAGATCGTGCTTGATCAGTTCGTGCAGCCTCGGCAGCGCATGATAGGGCACCATCGGAAACATGTGATGCTCGACATGGTAGTTCATGTTCCAGTAGATGAAGCGGCTGATCGGGTTCATGTAGACGGTGCGGCTGTTCAGCCTGTGGTCGGTGACATTGTCGGCCAGGCCACCATGCTGCAGCAGCCCGACCATGACATGGTGCCAGGCGCCGTAGAGCCTGGGCAGGCCGACCAGCATCAGCGGCAGGAACGAACCGGTGTAGAGCGCCAGCCCGACGGTGGCGGCATAGATCGCCGTCCAGATGCGGGCGACGCGGATCGCCTTGGGCTGCTCCTGTTCTGGAATGAAGGTCTTTTCGGCGGCGCTGACGGTGCCGGCGGCGTTGCGCAGCATATCGCTCATCGCATGCCAGGCGTCGAGCACGCCGACGAAGCCCAGCATGGCGCGAACCAGATCCGGCGGCCGCATCACCGAGATTTCCGGGTCGCGGCCGACGATGATGGTGTCGGTGTGGTGGCGCGTGTGGCTCCAGCGCCAGGTCACCGGATTGCGCATGATCATGAAGCAGGCGATCTGATAGACCGCATCGTTCATCCATTGCGTGCGGAAGGCGGTGCCGTGACCGCATTCGTGCCAGCGTGAATCCGTCGAGGAGCCGTAGAGCACGCCATAGACGAAGAAGAACGGCACGCACCACCATGTGCCCCAGAGCCAGGCGCCGCCGGCGCCACTGACGATCAGGGCGGCGAACCAGATCGCGGTATCGCGGATCGCCGGCCCGTCGGAGCGCTGCATCAGCTCCTTCATCTGCTTGCGCGGTATGTCGGTGTGATACCACTCGGCCGCCGACAGGCCGGTCTCGACGGCGAGCTTGGCGTCGCGGCCGATCAGGCTGTAGTCACGCCGGGACGGCGCAGTGGACATGATTGCCTCCCTCGGCAAAGGCATCCGCCAGAGCGAATGCCATGAAATCCCTTGGCTTCGGGCGTCAAAGTAACGCCGACTGATGATAGACTCAACATCATAAAGATAGTTTCTATCATTTCCCATCAGGATGATGTACGAAGGGCTCGAGCAAACCCGACGAGGCAAGCATGGTGAAGCGGCCGACAATATCCGATCTGGCGCGCATCTCGGGCGTCAGTGTCGCCACCGTCGACCGCGTGCTGAACAACCGGCTGCCGGTGCGCGAAGAGACAGCGCGCCGCGTCTACGAGACCGCTACCGACATCGGCTACCACGCCGCCGGCCTTATCAAGCAGCGCATGCGCCAGGAGTTGCCGGAGTACCGCCTGGGCTTCCTGCTGCTGCGGGGCAACGATGCCTTCTACGGTGACTTCGCGCGGGAACTCGAACTGGCCATCTCGCAATCGCAGCGCTTCCGCGGCGTTGCGAGCATCGATTTCGCCAGCTCCCTGGCTCCCGACGAGATCGCCTCCCAGATGCGCAGGCTGGCGGCGAAATCGAGGGCCATCGCCGTTGTCGGTCCGGACCATCCGACCCTGACAGCGGTCGTGGAAACCTTGAAGGCGAGAGGACAGCCGGTCTTTTCGGTGCTGTCCGACTTTGCCGCCGGCATCCGGGAGGGCTATATCGGCCTCGACA
>NZ_RZRP01000080.1:0-13013 GCF_003997795.1 Mesorhizobium sp. M7A.F.Ca.US.005.03.2.1
CGTCCCTGAGCTTGACCGCTCGACCCGGATAGCGTCGAAAAAGACTATGGGATAGGAAAATTTCGAGCGGTCGGTTTCTGCCATTCGGCCATCGTCCGGGACGGCGTGTGTGATGGACGAGCTCAGGTAGCTGGCGATACCTCGCGTCATAGAGCTCTTCGAGATGGCCGATCCTGCCATGAAACCCGGAGGTCGGCGCTGGTCTGGATTGAGCCTGGAAGTCATAAAGCAATTCAGAATTGTAAATCGCTCTTAGTATCTTGGCCGTGATAATGTTAAACTAACCGCGACGGATGTAACAATATATACAACTATATTAACATACAAATCGTTGTTATCTTCACCAGGAAGCGCTAGAGATCAATTGCTAAGACGGAATCACCGCCCAGCCATCGGCTTAGCCTTAGAATGGGACATCATGTCGACTTTCGTTATTATTGGAAGAGACGGCGCGTTGCCCACATCCAAGGAACTGTCGACTTTGAGAGCCGCGGCAAACACTAATCAACTTAAGCGCCCAAAAAGGGGATTGACTATGACCACGCTGCCGAAAATTTCACTTTCGAAATTGAGAGACGATGCAACGCGACGTGACGAGCGCCAGCGCCTGCAAATGGCATGCCAGGAATACGGGTTCTTCTACCTTGTCGAGCACGGCATCCCCGGGGAACAGATCGCGCAAGCCATTGAGGCTTCCCGGCGATTCTTCGCATTGCCACAGTCGGTTAAGGAACGCTACGGGCACGCCTTTCAGGACGTGTACCCCACTGCCGCCCGTGGATACAGTCCTTTACACGGCGAAATGCTACATCCTGAGGCCGGCTTCGATCCAAAGGAGGTATTCGACCTCGGAATTGAGAACGAAGGCGACCGGCGTCCGTTCTCCGGCCGCACGCGCCTTCCGGATGAAGCCTTGGCTCCTGGCTTCGCAAGAAACCTGCTTGCTTTGCAGGCTACCGTGCTCGCCGGGATTGTCCCCCAGATCGGGGATGCGCTGGCGGACCTGATAGGTATGGAAGAGGCATGGTTCCAACGCCATTTCAGCACGCCGACGCTTGGGCAACGCGTGATACGGTATCCAGCTCGCGGCGGCACTTGCGCAAAGCACACGGATCATGGCTTCTTCACGCTGCTGCTGCAAGAGGAACTCCCCCTGCGTTCCTTGCAGGTGTGGTTCCGCGGTCGATGGATGCCGGTGCCGAGCCTGCCCGATAGTCTCGTAGTCAATCTGGGCGACCTCCTTCAGGTCTTGAGCGACGGCCGCTTCAAGAGTACGCCCCACCAGGTCGTGCATAGTGGTCCGACTGATCGAATTTCGCTGCCCTTCTTTATTTATCCCGAGATCGACGCTCGCCTGACTTCGCGACAAGGGCAGCAAGTTAGTGTTGTAGAAATGATGCTGCGCAACGTTGAGTCAATATGGGTGACTGGGAATGGCGCCGGACGCGCGCGCGAACTGCAATGATTGTCTGCTTTTCTAAAGCATGCGCAATTATGGCGCCGACGCGGTGCAGATCTCCGTGGTAAGCTGGAAGAACTCTCGCATCCGCTAGATTGTCCCGCCGTCGCGCGTGTAGCGCGGCGGTCGGAAGCCCGCTTCGGGATGAATGCACCTATGGTGTCAGATTGTTTGCATCGTGTGGTCGCAGGGAAAGATCGCACTAGATCTGCACCGCTGTCGCAAACGTGCTGCGGGAAAACCTGAGGGAACTTGATCCCATGATAACGCTCGCCCAACTCGCGCTTGACGTATCGCGAACCGAGCTCCCGGGAACCAGTTCCAGCGCGACCACGACGCCGTCACAGGCGGAAAGATCTTATAACACCCGGCGGTCGCGTGCTGCACGTCTTGCGGGCCGGTGGCAGTTATCGCAAGCCGTCAACCTTTCAGGCCGAACACCTCGCGCCCTGGAGCCCATTCTCAGCCGGAGCCCGCCCCTCATGGAGATTCGTCTCGCAGGCACTGCCGACCGCGATGCATGGCGGTCCCTTTGGTACGCATATTGCGCCGACCAAGGTCTCAATTCATCAGAACAGGCGACAGATAGGATCTGGCGGCGCATCGAGCGCCCAGACGAACCGATTAACGCGCTGATCGCGGTCTCAGCAACTGGCGTTACCATAGGTTTTGCTACCTTTGTCATTCACCCGTATACTCTTAGCGATCGTCCGGTCTGTTTTCTCGCAGATCTCTATGTCGACGAGTCTTCGCGGCGCCAGGGGATTGGCCAAGCCATGCTCACGAATCTGGCCTCCTACGGTCGCGACCAAGGCTGGCTGAGAATCTATTGGAATACGGACAGATCAAATTATCATGCGCGGGCGCTCTATGACAAGATCGGTAAATTGAGTCCATACCTTACCTACTACTATGACCTGTAGACTTGCTCTGAGGTCGTAACGAAAGCGCATTGACCTGCCCCAGTCTTTTAAACAGTGGCGAGTAGACTAGAGGTGCAGCCATTTATGTTGCGCACATGGGCTTGCAGCGGAATGTATTTTCGGCGCGATGATCCATTGATCAGGCAAGGACCGTGTTCGAGGTAAACTCCGTGCGGTGGTCTGCGACGATCATGCCGGGCTTGCCGCGCTGGGCGATCAGGTCGTCAGTTCGCGAGCAACGCGGCGACCAGAGATCTGTGTCCGGAATCGCGTAAGGCATTCGCGCGTCACGTCGTCGACGAGTTGATCGGCCGCAGGAGAACTGGTCGTACAGCGACCAGCGTGCGTTCGGCTTCGCCTCGACACGGATCGGCCCCGCATGCCGACCGCCGCTCGCCGTCCGCACTTCAACAAGGTAGGCGACATCTCGTCGACCGGCAAGATCTATTCCGGACGTCCGCGCTGTCGTTATGACAAGCCATATTCTAATTTAGATCTCAAAAATCTTCCGGGGAGCAGTGGTCAGTACCTCGACGCCGGAGTCTGTGACACGGAACGTTTCGCTGATGACGTATCCAAAATCCTCCTCGATCCAATTACCTAACATCAGGTGAAAGGTCATGTTTGGTAGCAACTCTGTCATATCGCCATCCTTAAGGCTTGCGGTCGGCTCCAACCAACCAATGCCGTGTGCATAGCCGCAACGCGTCTCCTTTTTGAGGCCCCGCTTCTCGATGCTGCGATTGAAGGCGTTGGCAACATCGCTGCAAGTCGCTCCTGGCCGTATCGCATCAAGAGCGACCTCAAGGCCGGCGACTTGGATCTCATGCACGCGACGTAGACGATCGGAGGGTGAGCCGATCGTGTAAGTGCGCATAAGCCCAGCACAGTAACCATATCGCGCACCGCCGATTTCGAGATTCACCTGCGATCCATAGCGAAAAACGTCCTCGCTCCACGGAATGTGGCACGTTCCCGTTCGCGGTGATGAACACAAACTTATTCCCTCGATCCCGCTTCCTGGCTTACCGTTTGCGCCGCGCACCAACGTTGCCACAATTTCCGCGCACGCGTCTGCTTCACGCACCCCGGGGCGTATTACCTCAGCAGCGCGTCGAATCGCGGCGTCTGAGATTGCCGCCGCCTCCCGCATTACAGCTATCTCGAGATCTGACTTGATGAGCCTTTTCCAAGTGACCGCCTTAGTAGCATCGACGATCGTGGCACCAGGCAGGCGCATCCTAAACTTTTTCGCCGATTGCGATGGAAGGCAGCATAGCTCGATTCCTATGCCTCGACTCGCGAGGCCGACGTCCTCCAAGTAATCGACTACCGCGTCATAGCCATCCTTGTCAGGATTTCCAATATACGCTTCGGGGTATGCGACGATTTTGTCGCGCTCCATAAAACATTGATGAATGGCTGCCGGCGCATCACAGCGGCGCAGAATGAACGTCGGTTCCTCTTCTCGTATCGAAACCACAACGGCCTGAGGAACATAGGCTGATAGCGCGGTGTACCCCGTGAGATAGGTAATGTTATGTTGGTCGGAAACGACGAGCGCGTCGATATCGCACCGACCCATTTCGAACTTCACCGAGCCGAGCCGGCGAAGGTATTCACTTCTAGGGAATGCCTGGGGTCCCTTGGATATATTCATAAGTTTGAACTCCAGCTATGCTTTTGACAACAAGGCGAGCTATTGCGGGTAAGAGTTCTTATGCTGGCGACGGATCACCTCTCAGTTGGGGGGGAGTCGTGGGGCTGCAGATCGCTCCTGTTCGCCCGACGGCGGTGTGATAGACCAAGCGATTAAGTCGACAGCTCGTTGGAGTATCGCTTCGGTCTGAGCAAGGCTGGGTGAAACGGCGACGACATGTCCTATCCAGTCTCGAAAATCGCCTTTCCTGAAGATCGGCGCGTTGGGTTCAACATACAATTTGATTTCAGCGACACCTGGTACCGCGATCGCCTGACTGCCGCCATCGATCCAATCGAGGGTGCCGTCGCAATCAGCAACTAGGAACCGCGCGGCTGCGGTCTGCAAATGCCTTCTGCGCAAATCCCATTCCTCGCCGACGACAAGCTTGATGTGCTCGGTGACCAGATCGACACCGCTCGCCAGTTGGACCAGTTCAGGCTCAAGCGCACCAGCAAGACGCGGATTCACTTCGATTACAACCGGGCCATGATTAGTCAACCGGAGCTCGATGTTCGTTGGCCCCCAATTAAGGCCAAGAGCTTGCAAGCACCTCAGCGAAACATCAACGATACGGTCATGATCGTCTTCCGCAAGCGGGGCCGGGAAGGTCGTTTCACGGAAGACGAAATGCGGTGGGGGGCCGAAATCAACGGCGACAATCCCAATAACCTCATTGCCCATTATCTCCACGCTATAAAAAGGGCCGCGCGCGAATTCCTCAACCAATATCCTCGGCGAAGACGGCCAGATGTGCTTCCCACCCAACAGATAGGTCGTGTGGTCAGCTAACTCATCGGCGTTGCGGCACAATCGGACACCGATGCTACCGCTGCCGATTGCCGGCTTAACAATTACGGGAAAGCCGATCTCCGCGACAGCGCTTTCTACTTCTGCCACATTCAGCGCCATGCGATAAGCGGGTATCGGAACTCCGGCTTCCGCAAGTAGCTGGCGCTGAGAGAATTTGTCACAGCATCGTTCAATCAATTCGGGGTTGGGTCCCGGTAAGTCGAAATGCCGACATAGTTTGCCAACGGTTGCATAGACCGACTCGTCGATGCCCGAGAAGCCCGTGATACCAGCGATGTCATTGGTCTCACGCAGCCTGGAACATTCGCGAATCAAGGTATCAAGATTGGTTGTATCGACACGGATTGCCTCGCTTCTTTCCGCCGCAAGATACTCGTACTGTGTTGGATCAACTGATAGTGTAATTGGATGAAAGCCAAGACGCCGGGCCGCGTGGATGTATCGTATTCCATTACCTCTTGCATGGCCTTCAACCAGGATGAGAGCTTTCCTTGACATTGGCTGTTCTCCACTCTGCGTTTTTGTCGATAGGTCGTTTTGCCATCGTGGACCTCAGACTTAAAGACAACGATCCAAGGCCAAACATTCCGTGAAATTGGTCGCCTCTACCCGCAGCCGCTGGCTGAAGCTGAAGTTGCCTTTGGCGCAGCAAAATCGTCTTCCCAGATCTGGGCAGAACCGATTGGGCTTGATGGCAACTGACCGAATAGTGGCCGAGTGGGATAATGCACTGTATCGCGTACCAGAGTACTGGGGACGAGTACGCCCTTGACCGGGACCCGGCGCCACGAGCTGTCACCGAAAGGCCCTACTAGGGAGTGAGTTTTAGCGCGTTATCGCCGGGAGAGCCCTCGCGAATCGAGAACGTTATCCTTCCATCGTCGTCTATTGCACCCTCGTAGAACATGTGGTCGCAGATAGAATTATCCCGGTGGAAAGTCAGCACTCGCGGCTTGATCTCCACCATCTGATGCTCCTCGATGTATGCGGAGGAGCAAACGATTATTTCGTCCCCGACCTGACAGGTGCGAGCAGCGGCTCCGTTCAGCACGCAGCAACGAGAACCCCGCTCTCCATAAATCACGTAAGTGCTGATTCGAGCGCCCGATGATTTATTCCAGATTTCAACGAATTCCATTGGAAGGATGCCGGCTTCGTCGCAGTGATCTGGATCCAAAGTTATTGAGCCCCGGTAGTTCAAATTCGCGTCGGTCACAGTTATTCCATGAAGCTTGGCGGCAACAAATTTTCTCATCTACATTTCCTCTCGGCGGTGGGACACTGCGTCGACAAGCGATTGCTGTGTCTTGGTTTCAGGATGGATGGATGGACGTTCTGCGATTTGTCGTATTGTGGTTCTTAGGACAAAATTGATTACTCTGGCGTGGCCAGCACGAGACAGTCAGGCGAAGGCTGGTTGTGGTGGGCGGAGGCATTGCCGGCCGGCTGTCCCCCATTGGTAATGCCATCCGATACAGTTCCGACATGTTCCGTTCCTTTAATTAGTTGTGATTTCAGGTGACTGTGCCAATCGGCCCGTTCAACTGGATCGCACACAAAGTTGCAAACCTCGTGCCAAACTGGCTAATCAGGCCGGAAACAGAAATGCGTGATCTCTTTCAGCTATTTAGGTGAGCAGACCACGGATCGGATCAAGAAGGCACGTCGCGGACGCGACAAAATGTTGAGTGTAGGACGGGTTGAGGTGGCGCCCTTCTGCTGGTGGTCGTGCGGCCGATCTGGGCATCGTTGACTTCTGGCGGCGGGGATGTCGAGGACGCTCGGGTATTGGCTGTTCGGATCTTAGACGCGTGCAGCCTCATGCCTCGAATGCGGCCGTTTTACTTGTCCCAGTCGAGGCCTGCCTAAATGTTTGATCTCAGGTTTTGATGGGGCATCCTTATCTTCCGAATCAAAGGATGCACTATGGGCCAGGTTCTTCATGGGAGCGCCACGACGACAGAGGCGGTCCGTCGGGCGCCCGCTGATCAAGGGTTTGTTTTCAGCGATGGGATGGTCGCGGGGCTTACGCTCCTAAGGACGACCTTAAGAGCCCAGCCTCGCTACCGTGCCATGATCGCGCAAGGCGGCCCTCGCCGGAGGCGTACCCGAGGATCGCCCCTGACCAACAAGGAAAAGCCGGATCGACGCGGTCATGTATCCTCTAAGAGTTGTCATGACGCTTACCTCCTTCAGGTTGTGTGCGTCAAGTTCTGCAAAATGGGGCGGCCACGATGCTGGTCATGCGGCTTGGCGTAGAGCGAGCTTCTTGTGCTCGCGCAGATCGTCCATGTTGATGTAGCGGTTGGCCTCCATCCAGTTCTCGTTGGTCTCGCAGCCAGCGCCCTGACGAGGCGCAGGCAGCTTTCATTGGGGAAGATGCGCATGACATTGGTGCGCCGGCGGATTTCCTCATTGTGCCGTTCAAGCATGTTGGTGCTCTTGAGATGCTTGTGATGCTGGCGCGGCAGGCAAAAGAAGGTCAGCGTGCGCTCGATGGTCTCCTCCACCCAACTCGTCAGTCGCGGATAGCGGCCCGACCATTTGGACAGCCATGCGGCGAGATCGGCCTTGGCCTCGGCGAGATCGCGCCGGTCATTAGAGCCAGCGCAAGTCCTGCAGGCAGTCGGCGCCGTGCTTTCTCGGCAGGTGATCGAGCGCGTTCCTGAGGAAGTGGACGTAGCAGCGCTGCCAGGCGGCTTCGGGGATCACCTCGCCGATCGCCGCGACCAGGCCGGCATGATTGGCGGAGACAACCAGCTCGACGCCCTTGGGGCTGCGCGCCTTCAGCGCGACGAGGAAATCCCTCCAGGCCGAGCGGCTTTCGCGATTGGCCATCTCGACGGCCAGGATCTGGCGCCGGCCGTCCCAGTCGATGCCGACAGCGATCAGCACCGCCTGGCTCATGACGACGCCGGCCTCACGCACCTTCTCTTAGCGCGCATCGAGGATGAGGTAAGGAAACGGCTCTTGAAGGGGGCGCCTGGCAAAGGCAGCGAGGCTCTCGTCCAGCCGCTTGTTGATGGCCGAGATCGACGAGGCCGAGAACGCATGGCCGCACAGCTCTTCCGTGATCGCCTTGACCTTGCGGGTCGACACGCCCTGCACATACATCTCCGCAAGCGTCGCCACCAAGGCCCGCTCCGAACGCTGGTAACGCTCGAGAAGCTCGGTCGAGAAGCGGCCGGCCCGGTCCTGCGGAACCCGCAGCTCAAGCTTGCCGACCCGCGTGACAAGGGTGCGGCCGTAATAACCCGAGCGGTAGCCGAGCCGCTCAGGTGTGCGCTCGCTCTTCGAAGCCCCCAGCGCCTCGTCCATCTCGGCCTCGAGTACCTCCTGCATCACCGCACGGATCACTTCGTGAAGTCCGTCCGGGTCCGAAAGCAGAATGTCTTTGATGGCAGCGCTGCCGGTCTTACTTTCAATCTTGGTCATGGTGGCGTTCCTTCGCGGGAATCGGTGACGTGAACAATCACCAGCCTGCCATGACCGCCCTCTCTCAGCGAATTTGCAGAACTGTCAGCACACACCCTCCTTCATCACAAACCCAACCGAACAACTGGGCAGGTGTTCCAAAAAACGCCGAGTTCCAATAAGGACTCAGGTCCTGGTCCGCTATTGTCACCCCTTCCAAGTCGATGTGTTCGTCACAAATCTTGCGCAATTGAGAAAGGTCGCCCGGGCGTACAACTCTGATTTCCACAGTATTCTCCTGCTTCTCGTTCCGGCACACGTCAGGGGATTTGCTTGCGCAGTTGCCTGATGTGGCAGGTGAGCCAGCCCGCATATTGGCCGTCGTATTGTGGGCCGCGACGCTCACATGTGCGCACCCGATGAAGTGTAGATGTGTTTGTTTCAGGCAATGAGGCGCGTCTTGTGAGCACCGCCACGGTGGACCTGAAATCGCCTCACAGACGCTTGCCCACTGAACACGTCCCCGCCATGACCGGGGACGTGTTAAGGCACATTGCCTTCAGCCTCTGCAGAGGTCAGCGGTCTTGCTGCCGTCCGCAGGTTGTCTTTGCCGTAGCCGTATTTGCCGAATACTGCCATCATTTCGCCAGAGCCAACATAGTCCTGCATACGGCATTGAACGCGTCGACCGCAGCCTGCTCGTTGAGCTCGAAGGCGATAGCAGGATAGTTGGCTGGCGCGATGAACGAATCGGCCAGCTCAAGGCTGTGGTCCTTCTTAACAAGTCCAGTCGCTGTAAAGTAGTCGAGGGCACCGGCGGCGGCGCGACAGCCTGTCCGCCGGCGGTCCGGCGACCTGCATGATTTTGTCGTCGGCGATGCCTGACTTTTTCGCGTCCTGGACCGCGGTGTAGCCTGTATCACTGACGAAGGTGAGTCCCTTGTCACGCACATCCTCATAAGAATGCAGCCCTTCCGGGTTGCCCTTAGGCACCAGCAGTGCGCCTCTCTCCGTAGCGATCGGTTCGCTGAACAGCACGTTGCGGCAGCGCTCCGGCTTGATCCACATGCCGGCCGTGATGAAGTCGAAGCGGCTAGCCTGCAGGCCGGGGACAAGTGAGCCCCATTCGGTTACGACCGGCTCGATTCTATTCTCGTGTTTTTGCGCGACGCACGCAAATGCCAGACAATCCGATCCCCAAATTAATTCCCAGCACCGCAGGTTATTTGGTGTCCGCTTTTTCAACGAGACGCTCCATGAGCGTGCTGTAGGCGACAAAACCGGTGTGAGACCAGAAGGTCTTGCGGCCAGGATTGGTCTCCAGCACGTCGAGGAAAATCCTTGATTTGTTGTGGAAACGAGACCGAATAAGCAGCTCAAGGGTCCTGCAGCCAATCTCCGAACGTCGGTGTTGGCAGCTGACGTAGAATTGCCTCAAAAAGACGCGTTGCCCACTCGGCTCCGCATTGTCTGGCTCCAAACGATGAGTGGCGAGGCCCACAATCTCGCCGTTCTGGCTGAAGAGGTCGACCATCCAAATTTCGCGATTCACCAACTGAATAAACCGCTCCTTGAGTTCTGAAACCGTCATCGGGGTTTCGATGCTTCTCGGCCTCGATCAACTCGCGGTTCAACATTGCCAACTTGTCGAAATCTTCGGCGGCAGCTCTGCGAATCTCAATTGTCTCTGAAGCACTGTGATCCTCTCCTGACCCATGCGACCCACGCAGCGGGCTAGGCAATGCGCTCCTACATGTCCGTGGTGGGTAAAGCCCGTCCGCAGCCAAAAATCCTATGATTAGAGTTGTTCTCGATGACCTCCGATACGGATTCTCTCGCCGGGCTTATTTCGATTTGGTCGAGGTCATTGAATCCTGCATCGCCCGACAGCCGCGCCGTCGGTAGGGATCAGCAAGCGTTCAATTTCCAGATGGTGGCTGCGAGAGGCGGATACCAACGTTTCTCGTCTGAACGTAGCCGTCCAGCGCTTCCTGACCCTTCTCCCTGCCGTAGCCGGACTGGTTTATCCCACCGAACGGTGTTTCCACCCCGCCCACATACCACCCATTCACGTACACTTGACCGGCCCAAAGGCGGTCGGCGGTCCAGAGGGCCCGGTCAATATCCCGCGTGAACACGCCCGCTGCCAGACCGTGAACGGTGTCGTTCGCGAGATTGACGGCCATTCCCGGATTATCGAACGTGGTAACGGCAAGAACAGGACCGAATACTTCTTGCTGGAAGAGATTGCTGTCTCGCGCGACATCGGCAAACACCGTGGCCGCCATAAAGTAACCGCTCCGCTCCGAAAGCGCAGTCCCGCCGGTTACGAGTCGCGCGCCCTGCGAGAGGGCCGTCTGGCAGGCCCGCTCAACTCCTTGTCGTTGGTTTCGGGAGATCAACGGGGTGATGTCGCAGTTTTCGCGTCCTGGACCGACCGACAGTCCTTCGACGCAGACCCTCACTCTTTCCACCAGTTTGTCTGCAATAGAACGTTCCACAATAAGACGTGTAAGGTTGTTGCAATTCTGGCCTGCATTCAGAAAGGTCCCGACGCGTACCGCTTCCACAACGCAGTCGAGGTCGGCATCGGAATACACAACTGCAGCCGACTTTCCGCCCAGTTCCATTATGCAGGGCACGATCCGATCCGCTGCCGTCTTGAGCACCGTCCGCCCAGTAGTAATCGAGCCCGTGAAGACGATGTGGCGAACGTCGGGATGTTCGATCAGCGCCTGGCCTGCCGTTTGGCCGTATCCAGTGAGCACGTTGACCGCTCCGGCAGGCAGCCCCGCTGTCTCACAGGCACGCGCAAGTTCAACTCCGGAAAGGGGAGCTAGTTCCGGCGACTTCACCACGACTGAGTTGCCGGTTGCGATGGCGCAGGCCAGCGAGCGGGCCGTCAGTTCAAGTGGACCATTCCACGGAACGATCTGGGCGGACACGCCGAAGGGACTTCTGACTGTGTAGTTGACCAGGTTGGCCCCGCGCGGGATCGAGCGCCCTTCAAGTTTGTCGGCCAAGCCACCATAGTATCGCAGGTATCTGATGGCGGTCTGAACCTCGCCATCGGCAAGTTCCAATGCCTTCCCCGTCTCCGCGCAGTTAATGGCTGCGATCTCGTCGAAACGCGCTTCAAGGGCGTCGGCAACGCGAAACAACATGCGACCGCGATCATACGGATGCATGTCTATCAGCACGCGGTCGCGAAAAACGCGGTGAGCAGCAGTAACGGCAAGCTCGATGTCTTGGGGTCCTGCTTCAGCTACGACAGCAATCGTTTCGGCGCTCGCCGGGTCATCGACCTCGATGCGTGTGCCGGACACAGAATCCCGCCACTCGCCATCGATATAATTTTTGACTACGTCGTTGCTGGCCATCCAGTCCTCTTTCTTATCGCTCGATTTTCTTCGAATTGGCGCAGCGACAGTGGTCGGCGCCGCAGGAAGAACGGCAACCGTGGTATCGGTCCGGCAGTGAAAGCCCTAGTCTGCCGTTCAGCCGCTCCGAGTTCGCCCACTGCCACATGCCACGGAACGGCCTTCCCGTTCCGTGACTGCGAGCGGCCCGATTTTGGACCTGCTAGTGGCCCGGTGCTTTGTCGGCTAGCGAGCCGCGCCTCCACCGTCGAGGGTAGTCGCTACTGCGCCAATGCTGTCGCGAATGATGGACAGACCACGCCGAAGGTCAGCCTCGGCGATGGTGAGGGCAGTCATGAACTTAAGCACCTCACCGTATGAGCCGGCGATCTCGATCACCAAGCCCCGACGAAAAGCCTCCTGGGAGACCAGACCTGGCAAGGAGTGGTGCTTCGGTGAAACGAGTCCGTACATCAGACCGCGGCCTCGCACGCTCAGGCCGAGGGTGGGGAATTCCTCGGTAATCGCGTTGAGTTCTTGGACCAAGATCGCAGACTTGCGAGCGATCTCATCCTCGAACTTGGAGTCGGACCAGTAAGCTTCGAGGGCCGCACGAGCAGTGACGAAAGCATAGTTGTTGCCTCTGAAGGTCCCGGTGTGTGCGCCCGGGGCCCAGACATCAAGTTCAGGCTTGATGAGAATAAGGGCCATTGGGGTTCCGATCGCCGACAAAGATTTGGACAGGGTAACGATGTCCGGCACAATTGCAGCCGCTTCGAAACTGAAGAAACTGCCCGCGCGACCGACCCCGGCCTGGATGTCATCGAGGATCATCAAGATTCCGTGCCGCGACGTTAGCTCGCGCAGCCGTTGCAGCCAAGTAACGCTCGCAGCATTGATGCCGCCTTCACCTTGGATCCCTTCCAGGATCACCGCGGCAGGTTTGTCGAGGCCACTGTTGGGGTCATTGAGAAGCTTTTCGAAGTAATCGATTGTGTCAACTGACGCCCCCAGGTAGCCTTCGTATGGCAACGATGTCACATGGGCGAGGGGAAACCCGGCAGCGGCCCGGTGCTCCTTGTTTCCCATCGCTGCCAATGCTCCAGCGCTTTCCCCATGGAACGAGTTGGTAAACGAGACGATGTTCGATCTCCCGGTCACCTGGCGAGCCAGTTTTAGACTCGCTTCGACCGCGTTCGTACCTGTGGGGCCGGGAAACTGTAATTTGTATGTCAGACCACGAGGCTTGAGAATGTATCGCTCGAAAGCTTCGATGAAGGCTTTCTTGGCCGTCGTGGCAAGGTCCAGCCCATGCACAATTCCGTCGCGCTCGATATAATCCTGTC